>NZ_JAMYBV010000014.1:0-144480 GCF_024126635.1 Pseudomonas sp. VA159-2
ACGCAGGGGTTTCTTTTTGGTTGGCATACATGCACCTCTTACTCATGTTATGCCCGAACACAAAATTTCTGACACCCTCCCCTTTCGCGACACAAGGCCGCTCCTACAATGAGCCGACAGATGACCGACAACCCCCTGGCAGCCCTCGACCAGCTCCGCCCCGCCACCCTCGAGGCGCTGCTGGCCAGTGTGTCGCTGCTGCTGCCGATCCTTGACGCCATCCCCAACGCCGCCATCTTCATCAAGGACCCGGCCGCCCGCTACGTGCTGGCCAACAACACGCTGGTCCAGCGCTGCGGCCTAAAACGCCTGCAACCGCTGCTGGGCAAGACCAGCGCCGAAGTGTTTCCGGCACAGCTGGGCCCCGGCTATACCGAGCAGGACCGTCGTGTGCTCAAGGAAGGGCTGGTACTTGAAGACCAGCTGGAGCTGCACCTGTACGGCAGCCGCGAGCCCGGTTGGTGCCTGACCCACAAGCGCCCGCTGTACAACCAGCTGGGCGAAATCATCGGCCTGGTCGGCATCTCGGTCGACCTGCAATCAGCCGCCGACAGCCACCCCGCCTACCAGCGCCTGGCGGCGGTGGACGAACACATCCGTCAGCACTTCCACCAGCCGATCAGCCTGGGCGAGCTGACCCGCATCGCCGGCATCTCGGTGGCGCAGCTGGAGCGCTATTGCAAGAAAGTCTTCCACCTCACGCCGCGGCAGATGATCCACAAGGCGCGTCTGGAGCATGCCCATCAGTTGCTGCACAGCGACCTGCCGATCATCGAGGTCGCCCTGCGCTGCGGCTACACCGACCACAGCGCCTTCAGCCGGCAGTTCAAGCAACTGACCGGCTTCACCCCGCGCCAGTATCGGCAGGCGACGGCTCAGGAAGACTGAAACAGGGCTTTTGCCTCGTCGAAACACTGCTCGGCGATGGCCGAGCGGGGTTCGCTGCGGCGCAGCAGCAGGCCGATCGGGCTATGGATGCTGGCGTCCTGCACGGGGATGATGCGCATGTGCTGGCTCAATTCTTCCAGCCCGCAATCGAGCGGCATGATCGCGCAGCACAGGCCGGTATTGATTGCCTGGATCAACTGGAAGGTCGAGTCGCTCTCGAGCACGGCATTGGGTTCCAGGCCCCGGCTGCGCAAGCTCAGGTCCAGCGACTGGCGGTAGTGCATGCCCTTGCTCAGCAGGCCCAGCGGTAGCTCGCCGAGGTCGTCCCAGCGCAGGGACTCGGTCTCGAACCGGAAATGCCGGGTGTCGTGCAGCAGGCCCATGGTGGTGGTGCTCAGCTCGATCACCTCGAAGAAACTGGTGTTGACCTGGTCGAGGTAGCAAATGCCCAGGTCGAGCTGGTTGCGGCTCAGGCCATCGATGACCTGTTCGGAGCTCAGCGACGACAGCTGGAAGTGCAGCTCGGGGTATTTTTCGCGCAGCGGCATCAGCAACGCCATCGGGTTGAAGCTGGCCAGCGGCACGGTGCCCAGGCGCAGGCTGCCGACCACCTGGCCGCGGCAGCTGGCGGCCTCGGCCTGCAGGCCGTCATGGGCGGCGAGCAAGGTGCGGGCCCAGGCCAGGATGCGCTCGCCGGCCTCGGTGAAGCCTTCGAAGCGCTGGCCACGCTTGACCAGCACCAGGTCGAGTTCGTCCTCGAGGTTGCGCAGGCGCATGGACAGGGTCGGCTGGGTGATATGGCACAGCGCCGCAGCCTGGCCGAAGTGGCGGGTCTGGTCGAGGGCGATGAGGAACTTGAGCTGTTTGATGTCCATGGGGCGGCCTGGGTTGCAAGGTGTGATGACCTTAACCAACAGTGAAGCATCTGGCTAATCATTGATGGCAAAATCGCCGGCCCAGCTCGGCTTGCACCTGCCCCTGCCGGCGAGGCCAGCGCCGGCGCAGGTCATGGCGCAGGCGCTGGCTGTTCGGCCACGATGGGCGCTTGCATGCGCCTGAACCAGGTCGACAGCAGCACCCACAAGGCGGCGAACCAGGCAGCGCGCTGCCAGAATTCGCCGGCCAGGCCCCTACGGGAAGCGCACCCGCAATCAGACCCCCTGCGGGATCTCTTCGCCACCCAGGGCCTCGAACAGCAGCGGCAGGAACTCGGTGAAGGTCATCATCATCAGGGTGAAGCTGGCGTCGAACTGCTGTTGCGCCTCGTCGCCCCCGTCCTGTTCGGCCTGCTCCTGGAGCAGCTCCTCGAACTTCAGGCGCTTGATCACCATCTTGTCGTCGAGCACGAACGACAGCTTGTCCTGCCAGGCCAGGGCCAGCTGGGTGACCACCTTGCCGGTGCTCAGGTGCAGCTGGATTTCCTCGCCGGTCAGGTCCTGGCGCTTGCAGCGAACGATGCCGCCATCTTCGGCGGTGTCGCGCAGTTCACATTCGTCGAGCACATAGAAGCCCTCGGCGGCCTGCTGCGACTTGACCCAATCGGTCATGGTCGCGCTCGGCGCGATCTTCACCGTGGCCGGGCGCACCGGCAGCGAGCCGATCACTTCACGCAGGGTCGACAGCAGGTCTTCGGCGCGCTTGGCGCTGGCCGAGTTGACCAGGATCATGCCCAGGCGCGGGGCGATGGCGGCGAAGATCATCGAGCGGCGGATGAACGCACGCGGCAGGAATGCCTGGATGATCTCGTCCTTGATCTGGTCGCGCTCCTTCTTATAGACCTTGCGCATCTGCTCGGTCTCGATTTCCTCGACCTTCTCCTTGACCGCATCGTTGACCACGCTGCTGGGCAGGATGCGTTCTTCCTTACGGGCGGCGATCAGCATGAACTCGCCGCTGACGTGCACCAGCGGGGCGTCCGCGCCCTTGCCGAACGGTGCGACGAAACCGTAGGTGGTCAGTTCCTGGCTGGCGCAGGGGCGGGCCGGCTTGCTGGCCAGGGCGGTTTCCAGGGCTTGCGCCTCGAAGGGGACTTCCTGGGTCAGGCGATAGGACAGCAGGTTCTTGAACCACATGAGGGGGGATCTCTCCTTAATACATAAGGCGGGCATTATTCTCCGAGCGGCGGTTGAAGGCCAACCCTGTCATACGGCCAGCACCTTATAGAGAGGAAGAAACACCCGGCATTGCTAGGTCTTTGAAAGGCCTGGGAATTTTTTTTAAAAAAGTTTAAAAAAGTGCTTGCCAGGGTGGCAGGCCCTCCGTAGAATGCGCGCCACACCGAGACGAAGGGTGATTAGCTCAGCCGGGAGAGCATCTGCCTTACAAGCAGAGGGTCGGCGGTTCGATCCCGTCATCACCCACCACTCGATGTATAGCGCGGCGGTAGTTCAGTCGGTTAGAATACCGGCCTGTCACGCCGGGGGTCGCGGGTTCGAGTCCCGTCCGCCGCGCCATATTTAGCTTCCAGGGCCCACTGAACACCCGGAAGCAACAGAGAAAGCGACCTTAAGGTCGCTTTTTTTGTGCCTGCCGTTTCTGCAGGCTGTGTTGGGGGCTGATGCCAAGGCATCCCAGCCGGCAGCCCCCAGGCACTCTCTCTCAGGGCTTTGTGCCCAGCCGCTCTTCCTCGCGCAACGTCAGCACCTCATAGCCGGTTTCGGTCACCGCCACGGTGTGCTCCCACTGTGCCGACAGGCTGTGGTCGCGGGTGATCACCGTCCAGCCATCGCGCAGGCCACGGGTACCGCGCCCGCCCTGGTTGATCATCGGCTCGATGGTGAACACCATGCCCGCTTGCAGTGCCAGGCCCATGCCCCGTTGCCCGTAGTGCAGCACTTCGGGCGCTTCGTGCATCTGGGTGCCGATGCCATGCCCGCAGTATTCGCGCACCACGCTGTAGCCCGCCGCCTCGGCATGGGCCTGGATGGCATGGCCGATATCGCCGAGGGTGGCGCCGGGGCGAACCTGTTCGATGCCTTTCCATAAGGCCGCGTAGGTGGTGTCGACCAGCCGCCGGGCCTGGTCGTCGATCTGGCCGATGGCGTACATCTTCGACGAATCGGCGATGTAGCCACCTTGTTCCAGGGTGATGTCGACATTGACGATGGAGCCCTCGCCCAGCACCTCGTCGGCCTTGGGCATGCCGTGGCAGACCACATGGTCCACCGAGGTGTTCAGCGCATAGGGAAAGCCGTACTGGCCCTTGCTCGCCGGGCGCGCCTTGAGCTGCTCGATGATGAAGGCTTCGGCGCGATCGTTGATTTGCATCGTGGTCACGCCGGGGCGGATGAAACCGTCGAGGTCGGCGAACACCTGTGCCAGCAACTGGCCGGCGCGTCGCATCAGCGCCAGTTGCGCGGCGTTCTTGAGGATGACCTGGCTCATCGCAGCAATTCCTTGAGGTTGGCTTGCTCCTGGCGCAGCAGTTGGCGTAGCAGTTCCTGGTAGGTGGCCTGTGGGTGCAGCTCGGCGAGCATGCCGAGGCGGATCCAGTGTTCGGCCTGGGCGTTGATCGAGCGCGACAGTGCGGCGCTGGCCACGCGCAGGTCTTCGTGGAGGTCGTCGGCGATCTTGACGATGCCCATGGTGCTTTACCTGTTTATATGAAACGTATGCGAATCATATAGTCGTGGCGCGGTTCATGCCACCCGCTGGTGCAGCGCTCCCTGGCGTGGTGCATGGGCAATCGCCCAGGCCGCGCGCTGCCGCATGGTTGCGGCGTGGCCAAGAGATGGCCCGGCTTTTGCTCGATGTCCTGCATACGGGCCATCAACGTCGATGGCTCCTTTTATCACGACGAAGGCGCCGTGTTGCCCTGCTTGCGATCAGCCAAGCGGGAGCAACCGGCGCCTTTGTCGTTCGTGCAGGAGAACGCCGATGAGCAGCAGCGAGGTGCGCAGTGTCTGCCCGTATTGCGGGGTGGGGTGCGGTATCGTCATGAGCGTCAGCGCCGGCAAGGTGACCAAGGTCAGCGGCGACAAACAGCACCCGAGCAATTTCGGCCGGTTGTGCACCAAGGGCCTGACCGCCCACATCCCGCTGGCCAGCGGGCGCATGGGCCAGGCTTTCGTGCGCCGCGAGCGCAACCAGGAGCCGGTGCGCAGCAGCCTCGACCAGGCCATCGCCGAGGCGGCGCGGCGGCTGCGCGAGATCATCGACAGCCATGGCGCCGACGCGCTGGCGCTGTATGTTTCCGGGCAGATGTCGCTGGAAGCCCAGTACCTGGCCAACAAGCTGGCCAAGGGCTTCATCCGCACTCGCCACATCGAGTCCAACTCGCGGTTGTGCATGGCCAGCGCCGGCAGTGGCTACAAGCAGTCGCTGGGTGCCGACGGGCCGCCCGGCAGCTACCAGGATTTCGAGCGGGCCGAAGTGTTCCTGGTGATCGGCGCGAACATGGCCGATTGTCATCCGATCCTGTTCCTGCGCCTGCTCGACCGGCTCAAGGCTGGGGCCAAGCTGATCGTCGTCGACCCCCGGCGCACCGCCACCGCCGACAAGGCCGACCTGTTCCTGGCGCTGCGCCCGGGCACCGACCTGGCACTGCTCAACGGCCTGCTGCACCTGCTGCACGCCAATGGTCACACCGATGCCGGGTTCATCGCCCGGCACACCGAAGGCTGGGAGGCCATGCCGGCCTTTCTCGAGGACTACACCCCCGACCGGGTCGCCGCCATCACCGGCCTGGACCCCGCCGCGATCCGCGAGGCCGCGCGGCTGATCGGCGAGGCCGGGGCGTGGATGAGCTGCTGGACCATGGGCCTGAACCAGAGTATCCACGGCACCTGGCACAGCAACGCGCTGTGCAACCTGCACCTGGCCACGGGCGCCATCTGCCGGCCTGGCAGCGGCCCGTTCTCGCTGACCGGCCAGCCCAATGCCATGGGCGGGCGCGAGATGGGCTACATGGGCCCAGGGTTGCCCGGCCAGCGCTCGGCGCTGGAGGCCGGCGACCGCGCCTTCGTCGAGCGGCAATGGCAACTGCCGGCCGGCACCTTGCGCAGCGAGGGCGGGGAGGGCACGGTGGCGTTGTTCGAGCAGATGCAGCGCGGCGAGGTGAAGGCCTGCTGGATCATCTGCAGCAACCCGGTGGCCAGCGTCGCCAATCGCCAGCAGGTGATCGACGGCCTGCGCCAGGCGCAATTGGTGATCAGCCAGGATGCCTTCCTCGACACCGAGACCCAGCGCTACGCCGACATCCTCCTGCCGGCGGCGCTGTGGGCCGAGGGCGATGGGGTGATGATCAACAGCGAGCGCAACCTGACCCTGGCGCCGCGGGCGGTCGAGCCGCCCGGCGAGAGCCTGGAGGATTGGCGCCTGATCGCCCGGGTGGCCAGTGCCATGGGCTATGCGCAGGCGTTCGACTACCCCGACGCCGAGGCGGTGTACGACGAAATACGCCGTTTTTACAACCCAGCCAGCGGCTACGACCTGCGCGGTATCGGCTATGCCGACCTGCGCCAGGGGCCGCGGCAATGGCCGAGTGCGCCAGGGCGCGAGGACGACCGCAGCCCGCTGCGCTATGTCAGCGAGGGGGCGCTGGTGTTTCCCACGCCCAGCGGCAAGGCGCAGTTCTTCGCCCGGCCCTGGTTGCCAGCGGCGGAGCTGCCCGACGATGCCTTCCCCTTCGTGCTCAATACCGGCCGGGTGCAGCACCAATGGCACACCCTGACCAAGACCGGCAAGGTGGCCAGCCTGAACAAGCTCGCGCCCGGCCCCTTCGTCGAGATCCACCCCAGCGACGCACTGCGCCTGGGCATTCACGACAAGGACCAGGTGGGGTTGCGCTCGCGCCGTGGCCAGGCGCGGCTGCCGGCACGGCTCAGCGATCGGGTGCAGCCCGGCAACTGTTTTGTGCCGTTTCACTGGAACGACCTGTACGGCGAGGGCCTGGCGATCAATGCGCTGACCTGCGACGCGGTCGACCCGATTTCCCTGCAACCGGCCTTCAAGCACTGCGCCGTGGCCCTTGAACGGCTGGCCGGCGAACGTATCGAGGCCCTCGACCTGAGCCAGCCGGAGCCTGCGACCATGCCCACTGCCACCCTGTCCCGCCTGCTTGGCCTGGAGGCGTTGCCGGCCCCGGTGTTGGCCGAAGACGAGCGCCACTACCTGCAAGGCTTTCTGCTTGGCCTTGACCAGGGGCAACGCCTCGGCGTGCCCAGCCTGCCACCCGGCGCGCCGTTGGCGCCGGCCCGGCGGCTGTTCGTCGACGGCCTGCTGGCGGGCCTGTTCAGCCCGGCGCAGGCTACGCCGGGGAGCACCGCCGAGGCCCCTCGGCATCATGTGCTGTGGGCCTCGCAGACCGGCAACGGCGAGGGCCTGGCCGAGCGCTGCGCGCAGCGTTTGCGCGAGGCGGGATTGGCCGTGGCGCTCAGTTGCATGGAGGCCATTCACCCGGCACAACTGCAGGGCGCTGCCAGCCTGGTGCTGATCGCCAGTACCTTCGGCGATGGCGAGGCGCCGGACAGTGGCGCGGCATTCTGGCAGGCGCTGCAGCAAGAGCAGGGCAGCCGCTGCGCCAGCGTGCCTTATGCCGTGCTGGCCCTGGGGGATTCGAGCTATGAGCAGTTCTGCGGTTTCGGCCGCAAGCTCGACCAGCGCCTGGCCGACCTCGGTGCCCGGCGCCTGCTGGCGCGGGTCGATTGCGAGCCCGATTGCGAAGCGGCGTTCACCGCCTGGCTGGATGCCTTGCTGCCGCAGCTGGGCGGTAGCGCGCTGGCACCTGCCGTGGCGCCGCCGCCAACCCGCATCGGCAAGCATCAGCCCTGGTTGGCGCCGGTGCTGGAGAACCGCTTGCTCAATGGCCCGGGGTCGAGCAAGGAGACGCGGCAACTGGTGTTCGACCTGCGCGGCAGCGGCCTGAGCTACCAGCCTGGCGACGCCCTGGGGGTATGGCCGCGCAATTGCCCGGACCTGGTCGATGAGCTGCTGGCCTTGATGGCGCTCGATGGCCAGGCCCAGGTCGAACTCCAGGGCCAGGCGCCGATGGCGCTGCGCAGCGCGCTGGAGCGCCACCTGGACATCACCCAGGTCAATCGGCCGCTGCTCGAGGTGTTCGCCGAGCAGGCCGAGGGCCTGCGGCGTTTGTTGCGGCCCGAGTGCAGTAGCGAGCTCAAGGACTGGCTGTTGGGGCGGCAGCTGGCCGATGTCCTGCAGGCGTTCCCCCAGCGTTTGCCCCTGGCCCGCTGGCTGGCATTGCTCAAGCCCTTGCAGCCGCGGCTGTACTCGATCAGCTCCAGCCCCTTGGCCCATCCGGACCAGGTGCACCTGACCGTCGCCACCGTGCGCTACGGGGCGCGCAAGGGCGTGTGCTCGACCTTCCTCGCCGACCGGGCGACGGCCCTGGAGGTGGCGATTTTCCCGCAACCGTCGAAGCACTTTCGCTTACCGCAGGACGATGCCACGCCGATCATCATGATTGGCCCCGGCACCGGTATCGCGCCGTTTCGCGGTTTTCTCCAGGAACGCGAACAGCGCCGGGCGAGCGGTGGCAATTGGCTGTTCTTCGGCGAGCAGCACGGCGCCTGCGATTTCTATTACCGCGAACAGTTGCAGGCCTGGGCAGCGAGCGGGCACCTGCGCCTGAGCACGGCGTTCTCCCGCGACCAGGATGACAAGGTCTACGTGCAGCAGCGCCTGCTGGCGCACGGCGCCGAGCTGTGGCGGTGGCTCGAGGCGGGGGCGGTGGTCTATGTCTGTGGCGATGCCCAGCGCATGGCCAAGGATGTCGACGCGGCCCTGCGCCAGGTGGTGGCCGAGCACGGCGGCATGGCTGACGAGGCGGCGCGGGCTTATGTCGAGGCCTTGGCGCGGGACAAGCGCTATCGGCGCGATGTGTATTGAGTGCACCAGCCTGGTGAGCGTTGCACCAGGCTGGTTCAAGCGCCTGGATAGTACGGGCTGTGCCGGTGTTTGTCGGCAAGGCCCACTGCGACCGGTTTGCAGCACCTGTTGCCGGTAGGCGCCAGCCTTGTTGGCGAACCAGGCGCCGCGGTGCATGAGCGGGCAGGGCAATTGGCACAGTCCCTGCTTTGATCCCGCTACAACAGCCCACCGGTCAACGGCGATCGTCCAGGGCACTCAACTGATGAGTACAGGCAAAGGCGCCTGGAGCTTCGGCTCCAGGCGCCTTTTTGCGTTTTCCGTGAGCGAGGATCGGCTATGCAGGCAACAGCGAACGAGGCACAACGACCGCGACTGGTCATCGTCGGCAATGGCATGGTCGGCCATCACTGTGTCGAGCAATTGATCGAGCGCGGCGCCCTGGCCCGCTTCGAACTGCATGTGTTCGGCGAAGAACGCCAGCGCGCCTACGACCGGGTCCACCTGTCGGAGTACTTCACCGGCAGGTGCGCCGAAACCCTGGCCCTGTGCGCGCCGGGCTACTACCCGGACAACGGCGTGCACCTGCACCTGGGCGAGGCGGTAGTGGCGATCGACCGCCAGCGCCAGGAGCTGGTCACCGACGCAGGCCGCTACGGCTATGAGCAGTTGATCCTGGCTACCGGCTCCTACCCGTTCGTGCCGCCCATCGAGGGCTCCAGCGGCCATGCGCGGCTGGTCTATCGCACCCTCGACGACCTCGATGCGATTCGCGCCGCCGCCAGCGGTGCCCGTCGTGGCGTGGTGGTCGGCGGCGGCCTGCTTGGCCTGGAGGCGGCCAACGCCCTCAAGTCCTTGGGCCTGGAGGCCCATGTGGTGGAGTTCGCCCCACGCTTGATGCCGGTGCAACTCGACGGCGAAGGCGGCGCGGCGTTGCGCGCGCGCATCGAGGCGCTGGGCGTCGGCGTGCACCTGGCCCGCGCCACCCAGTCGATCAGCGCAGGCGAGCAGTACCGCTACCGGATGAACTTCGACGGCGGCGAGCACCTGGAAACCGACCTGGTGGTGTTCTCCGCCGGTATCCGCCCGCAGGACGCCCTCGGCCGCGCCTGTGGCCTGGCGGTCGCCGCCCGCGGCGGCGTGGTGATCGACAACCACTGCCGTTCCAGCGACCCGCGGATCTTCGCCATCGGCGAATGCGCTTCGTGGAACGGCAGCGTGTTCGGCCTGGTCGCCCCGGGCTACGCCATGGCGCGCACCTTGGCGGCATGGCTGATGGGCGAGGCGCCGAGCGGGTTCAGTGGCGCCGACATGTCGACCAAGCTCAAGCTGCTGGGCGTCGATGTCGGCTCGATCGGCGATGCCCAGGGCGCCACGCCGGGCGCGCGCAGCTACCGCTTCATCGACGAGGCCAGTGGCTCGTACCGGCGGCTGGTGGTGGATGCCAGCGGCAAGCAGGTGCTCGGCGCCGTGCTGGTGGGCGACAACAGCTACTACGACACCTTGCTGCAGTACGCCCAGAACGGCATCAAGCTGCCGGCCGACCCGGCCACCTTGATCCTGCCCCAAGGAGGCGGCGCGCCCGCCCTGGGCGCCGATGCCTTGCCTGCTGCCGCGACCATCTGCTCATGCCACAACGTCAGCAAGGGCGCGGTGTGCGCGGCCATCGACGGCGGCTGTGGCGACCTGGCCGCGGTCAAGGCCTGCACCAAGGCCGCCAGCGGTTGCGGTGGCTGCGCGGCACTGCTCAAGCAGGTGGTCGAGCACGCGCTGAGCGCCCGCGGCGTGAGCGTGGACAAAAGCCTGTGCGAGCACTTCGCCTACACCCGCCAGGAGCTCTATGCCCTGGTGCGGGTCGAAGGCATCCGCACCTTCGGCGACCTGCTCGCCCGCCATGGCCAGGGCCCTGTCGGCTGCGACATCTGCAAGCCGGCGGTGGGCAATATCCTCGCCTCGTGCTGGAACCAGCCGATCATGGACCCGGCCCTGGTGCCGCTGCAGGACACCAACGACACCTTCATGGCCAACATGCAGAAGAACGGCACCTACTCGGTGGTGCCGCGCATTCCCGGCGGCGAGATCACCCCCGACAAGCTGATCGTGATCGGCCAGGTGGCGAAAAAATATGACCTCTACACCAAGATCACCGGCGGCCAGCGCATCGACCTGTTCGGCGCGCAGTTGCACGAGTTGCCGCTGATCTGGGGCGAACTGATCGCCGCCGGCTTTGAAACCGGCCACGCCTACGGCAAGTCGACGCGCACGGTGAAGTCCTGCGTCGGCAGCACCTGGTGCCGCTACGGCGTGCAGGACAGTGTGGCCATGGCCCTGCGCCTGGAGGACCGCTACAAGGGCCTGCGCGCGCCGCACAAGCTCAAGTTCGCGGTGTCCGGCTGCACCCGCGAATGCGCCGAGGCGCAGAGCAAGGACATCGGCGTGATCGCCACCGACAAGGGCTGGAACCTCTATGTGTGCGGCAATGGCGGCATGCGCCCGCGCCACGCCGAGCTGTTCGCCACCGACCTGGACGAGCAGACCCTGGTACGGCTGATCGACCGCCTGCTGATGTTCTACATCCGTACCGCCGACAAGCTGCAGCGCACCTCGGTGTGGCGGGAAAACCTCGAGGGCGGCCTGGACTACCTCAAGCAGGTGGTGATCGACGACAGCCTGGGCCTGGCCAGCGAACTCGAGGCGCAGATGCAGCATGTGGTCGAGCAGTACGAGTGCGAATGGGCCAACGCCTTGAGCGACCCGGAAAAACTCAAGCGCTTCCGTACCTTCGTCAATGACCAGCGCGCCGACCCCGACGTGCACTTCGTCCGCGAACGCGGCCAGCGCCGTCCGGCGACGCCGCTGCAGCTGATTCCGACCCATGAGGAGGCTGTGTGATGAACCAGAGCAACAAGGCTGTGCAAGCGCAAACCACCTGGCACAGCGTGTGCGCTGCCCATGACCTGGTGGCCGACTCGGGGGTGGTGGTGTGGCATGCCGGCGAGCAGGTGGCGTTGTTCTATCTGCCGGGGCAGGCGCAGGCGATCTATGCCGTCGGCAACCGTGATCCGCGTTCCGGTGCGAATGTCATCGGGCGCGGATTGCTGGCCAGTCTGCAGGGTGAGCCCGTTGTCGCGTCGCCTTTGTACAAACAGCATTTCTCGCTGCGTAATGGCAGCTGCCTGGAGGATCCAGGCCAGGCGCTGCCGGTTTGGCGGGTGCGGATCCAGAGCGAGCAGGTTGAATTGTCCCGCGCCTGAATCTGCAGGGTGGCTCAATCCTGGTCAAGTGGGTAATGGCTGGCGCCATTGGCGTCGAGGTAGCTGGCCAGCTCCGTGTCGGCCGGGTTGGGTACGGCCCAGGCGTCGTCTGGCAGCCAATAGGTATCAGCACCCGTGGCCAGCAGGGTTTCGACCTTGTCGATGAACGCGGCGAGAAAATACTCGAATGATGAGGCGATCACCGTGACGGTTTCGGGTTGGCTTTCGCGATACAGGCCGATGAAGTGCGAGCCGTGGGCGTTCTTGCGTGCCAGGTAGCCAAAGCTTTCGCCGGTGCTGGTGCCGGCGAAAGCCCAGAATTTCATCGCCAGGAGGCTGTCCAGCGCCCAGATTTCCATGATGTTGTCGTACAGGTTCAGCCCCAGCTCAGGATTCTTGAAGCCGAGGAAGCAGTAATCGAGAACCGACGCGCCGTTGGTTTCGGTGAGAAAAGCCTGGTACTGGCGGTCGAGGCCACCGGTTACCTTGCCCATGTTCTTGAGCACCACCATGGCGCCCTGGCCGCGATACAGCTTGATCTTGGGATGACGCTCGGCCAGCAGCGCGAGCCTGTCTACCAGTACTTTCATGCCTAATTCACCTTGTTGATGTGTTCGCTGACAACTTTGTCGATTTCCATCGCTTTCTTCACCACCTGCGCGCGCGTGGGCTTGGGGTGCTGCTTGCGAAATGCCGTCCACATCGGCGAAACCACCTTGCGGTGGATGTGGCGTGGCAAGCCCTGCAGGTTGGAAAGCGACGTACGCATCGACTCGGGGAACAGCTTGCCGGCGCCGATGTACATCTGGGGGATGCGGTGATGGACCTCCAACTTCAGTTTGCCGATGAATTTTTTCATTCGCGGGAAGGCATTGAAGTAGATATTGCGGTAGCACGCCAACCCCAGCGGGTCGATCCAGGTCAGGGCATTGGCGGCATAACGGTAAAGGTTCAGCCCACCCCGCAGTCCGATGGGATCGGGCTGGGTGAAGCGGCCGATATCAGGGTCGTAGTACCTGAAGGTGTTGTAGTGCAGCCCGGTTTCGCGGTCCAGGTACTGGCCCTGCAAGCGAAGGTTCTGCCTGACACGGGTGTGGGGGGCATGCCATTCCTCTTCTTGTGCGCCCCAGGCTTGGCAGGTGGCGTGCCACAGGCTGTCGCCGGCCTCATCGGTCATTTGCTCCGGTAGCCCTGCCAGGTTGAGGTGGAAGTAGCGCACCTGCTCGTGGCCGGCAGCGCCATCCAGCCTGGCCAGCGGCTCGTGGCTCTCGCTGTCGGCATAGAGATACAGACAGGGCTGGCCGTCCTGACACTCCTGCAGCAGGCGCAGCCCCTGCCAGAGGAATGTGCTCTGGCTCACCGGCGTCGGGTGGTCGTTGCGGTACAGCGCCTTGTGCGTGCGACGCCCTAGCGGATCGTAGGTGAACTCGATGCGTTCATGCACGCTCCCGCGCTGCTGATGAATGCGTACGACACGGTGTTCGGCATCGTATTCGAAACGTTGCAGCAAATGACGGCCGCTGCGTTTTTCGCTCAAACGGCCATGGCGGTCGTAACGATAGTGCTTGTCCTGGTAGACCTTGAGCCGGTCGTGGAGCACATGGCCCTTGAGCCGGTAGCCGTCCAGCAGGTTATCGGCACCATCATAGGCGTAGGTCTGCACCTGCTGGGTGGGTCGATCGCGCTGGTGTCGGCGTACGCCATGCACGCGCTCGGTAGGTCCCAGGTCATAGCCGACGCTGGTGCGCAGGCTGAAACCGCCCAGTGCTCCGAGCATTGGCTGGCCTGGCATGGTTTGGCCTGTGACCTGCGAGCTCTGGGTAAACAGCTCGGCGATCAGATTGTCGGCGGCGTCGTATTGGTAGTCCTTCTGCAGCAGCGCCATGGCCTGGGAGGGGCGCTCAGGGGCATGCAGGCTCCGTTGCAGCAGGCGGCCGCAACTGTCATAGCGGCTACGGGTCAGCAACCGGCCCTGGGTGCGCAATACCTCACGGTGCAGTTCGTCGCGTTCGAAGTCACAGATCACCCGGCCATCCAGGTTGAGCTGATGCAGATGACCGCTGCCGTAGTAGAGGTGATTGATGCGGCGCTGATCGGGGAGGAGCAGGCTCTGCAGGTTGCCTAGTTCATCGTGCAGGTAGTGCAGTTGACCGTCGCCACAGGTTTCCGTGCAGAGCTGCCCGAGTGCGTCATAAGCGAAATGCAGTTGCTCGGTGGTGCCGTGCAGATCGGCAAAGACGATTTGCACAAGGTTGTCGGCGCTGTCCCAGGCATAGTCTGTTACGCCATCGGCGGTCGTTTTGCGTATGCAGCGGCCACTGGCGTCGTACTCGAAGCTTTGCTGCAATATTGCGGCGTCAAGCTCCGGCGGGCTGCCGGGCATGGCTGGCTCCGCTTCCTGGGTTGGATACTGCAAGATGCGGGTCGGCTCACCCGTGGCGGCATAGCTGAAACTGTAGCCACTGCCATCGAGGTTGCGTTGGCTACTGACGCGGTCGAGCGCATCCCAGGCGAAGTGGTAGTGTTCACCGTTCTGGTTGCGCACTTGCAAAATACGGCCGAAGGCGTCGTAGCTGAAGCCGATCGCCAGGCCAATGGCGTCTATGCGTTCGGTCACTCGGCCGCTGGCATCGTAGCGCCATTGCGTGACCTGGCCTGCTGGGTCGCGATGACGCACAAGTTGCCCGGCTGCATCGAAGTCATAATGCTCCTGGCGGCCATCGGGGTGCTGCCACAGCCGCAAGTGGCCCCGTGCATCGTGCTCGAAGCGGTTGCGTTCGCCGCGCGCGTTGCTGGTATCGCTCAGGTGTCCGCGCGCATCGTATCTATAGGTGGTGAGCTGGCCGGAGCAATCACGCTCGGCCGTTAGCTGCCCGCGATCGTTCCAGCTCAGCTGCCGTTGCCGGCCCTGGGCGTCGGTGATCTGCACCAAGCGTCCATGGCTGTCGTGCTGGTATTGGGTTTCGCGGCCCAGTGGGTCACGCACGCTAAGTGGGTTGCCGTGACGATCGTAGCTGATGCGCAGGGTATGGCCTGCGCTATCGGTCAGGCTTACCGGCAGCGCCCAGTGTTCGGTATAGGTGCAGCTCTGGACTCGGCCCAGTGGGTCGCGTATGGCAATCAGCCGACCGAGATTGTCATAGCTATAGTGGTGTTCCCGGCCAAGGGGATCGATCCTGCGCAGAACTTGGCCAGCCACCATGTCCCATTGCCAGATGTTGCCCAAGGCATCGATGTGACGATAGACCTCGGCCAGTGGCCCCCAAAAGTAATGCTCCTCGCGGCCAAGGCTATCGCGAACCTGGGTGTGGCCTAGCTCGAGGTCGTAGCTCAGCTCATAGTGTTCGCCGTCGCTGCCCCAGTGCCGTACAACCCGCCACTGATGACGTGGCTGGGCCTCCAGCACCACAGGCAGCGCGTACGGCGTACCGTCTAGGCGCTTCGGGCTTGGACCTTGTCGCGGGACCTCGAAGCGGGCCCAGGCATAATGGCGTACTGCGCCGCTGGCCAGGGTGTGGCTGGCCATCAAACCTTCGTCTGTGTAGCTGAATCGGCGAACCTGCCGGCCTGTGGAGTCCACCACCACCGCCAGTTGGCCATGCGCGGTGTACTGGTAGCTGGCCAGGGTTTCGCGCTGTTGCACGACAAAGTCCGCACCGCTTGCCAGCAGCAGGCGCTGGACTTCGCCGACGCGTTCAGGATGCGCGGCGTCGTAGTGCAGCTCGATGCACGTGCGCCCGTGGGTGTCGGCCAGGTACTGCAGGCGACCGCGCTCGTCATACAGCAGATCGAGCATGTTCAGATTGCGATCGCCTACCTTGACCAAGCGCGAGCGTCGAGGCACCCGTGGGTCGGTCTGGAACACTTGGTACTGGCCGCTGTTGATGTCTTCGACGATCGTCAGGCCTGCTTCCAGCTGAAAGAACGCGCGCCCATCGAGCACGCTGACGAAGGCGCTGCCTGTGGCGAGGCGGCCCAGTTCCATGCGCACGCCTTGCTCGTCGATGTGAACCCACAGTTCACCGCCTTCGGGGTGATCGATACGCTCGATGTACGCTTCGTATGGCACGCTCCAGCCTTTGCCGAACAAGCCGTGCTCGCGCAGGTCGTCGCTGTCGTAGCTGCGTTGCCACTCGATCGACAGCAAACCCGGCAAGCTGAAATCGAGATCCTCGGGGCCTGCCTGGGTCTTGCTGCCGCTGGAGGGCATCACCGGGTTGCCTACGCTGCACCCGCCTTTCATCTTGCGTGACAGCAGCATGCCGGCCACTATGCCGACGATTTTCGCCAGTGCGCTCTTGCCATCACGAATATCGCGTACGGTCATGGTTTTGCCGCCGATGCGTACATCCGGCGAGAAGGTCATGCCCACAGGGCCGTCGCAGGTGCTTTTATCGCCGACCCTGGAGGCGGGCTGGCCATTGATGAAGACCTTGTCCGAGCCTTGCGCGAGAAACTGCTCTGGCATTGGCGGGTGCTTTTTACACGTGACCTTGTCCAGCGGACGGGGCTCGGTGTTGGCATCGGCCGGCGTGCTGATGGGGGGGTTGAAGATATCGTTGATGGCCGAGGCGAGTCCCAGCACCGGCATGAGCAGCATGCCGGCCGTCATGGCGTAGCCGCCGACGGTCTCGAGGAACGACGGCTGCGGTGCTGGTTCGGCATCACCGGCCGGCCCGGTGCTGATGCCTGCGGCGCGCGCGGCCAGCTTGCCGTTGATGCGCGTGTTGCCCGAGCCGGTCTCGATCCGGCCATGTGGTTCTGGTGGGAACATCGCCCCGCCCAGCCAGTCGCTGAACTGGCTGACGCGATCACCCAGGCTCTTTTCCTCCCCGCCGGGCAGCATGGCTGCAGCGCCGACCAGCGCGCCGGCGATCAAGGGCGTCAGCGCCGCGGCGGCGCCGCCAGTTCCGACTACGGCCACCACGGCACCGCCAATCGCGGCGGCCACGGCCGCCGTGGCAGCCGCGTAGATGACCGCCTCGCTGACTGCGCTGACCAAATCGGCCATCAACGGCGGGTGCAGGATCAGATCGCCCTGGCGGGCGGCGTGCAGGCTGTCATCCATGAGCCATCTCTGAAAGGGGGTCAGTTCAGTCGCAAACCAGCCTTGATTGCTTCCCAATGGGCTAGGTCAGCGGGCTCCAGCGGTGTTTGCTTGCTGTAGCTCACCGCGACGAAACGGGCTTGGCCGGCAGGCGCGTAAGCCAACTGGCGCTGGTAGGAAACCACATCTCCACGCTTGAACTGCAGGCTGGTTTCCAGGCCGTGGATGTCGCGGGCCACACCGGCGCTGACCGGCTGTGGCTCGCTGATGACCGCTGCAAGGCGTTCGCGCAGTTGCGCCAGTTGCTGCTGGTACAGGCTTTCCAGGGTCTGCCCCTCTGGCAGCGGGCTGCGGGCGATTACCAGGCTGGTGCCGCGTTCGCGGAAAGCGAGCATGTTCATGCTGGTGTCTTCGGGCGTTTCATCGCCCAGGTCCAGGACCAAGTCCTGGGTCAGGTAGGCGGCCATAGCGCTGCTCCATGCGTTGAGGCGGCACACGCTAAAGCTTCGGCGCCTTGCCTGCAAGGGCGTGGCCGGCGCCGAGTGACGCAAGTCACCGAATCGGCATGGCTTGCAGGCCCGGCGCGCGGATACACTGCCAGGCATGAACCTCGATACCCGCATCAAGTTCCGCCACCTGTTGTGCTTCCTGGAGATTGCCCGGCAGGGCAGCCTGGCCAGGGCCGCCGATGTGCTCGCGATCAGCCAGCCGGCGATTTCCAAGACGCTCAAGGAACTCGAGGGGTTGCTCGAGACCCGGCTGTTCGAGCGCGGCCGCCAGGGCGTGTCGTTGACCGCGGCCGGTACGCGCTTCTTGCGTTATGCCGGGCCCAGCGTGCACGCCCTGCGCGAGGGCGTTGGCAGCGTGCGCGGCGAGGCCTTGCAGCCGTCGCAGGTGCGGATCGGCGTGTTGTCCACGGTCGAGGGCCTCTTGATGCCCGAGGTGCTGTGCCGCCTGCATCAGCGCCATGAAGCCTTGGTGATCAGCGTGGTTACCGGGGTCAGCGCGCAGTTGCTGGGGCAGTTGCATGTGGGCGAGCTGGAGCTGGTGGTCGGGCGCATGACCGACAGCCCGCGCATCCAGGGGTTGTCGTTCGAGCACCTGTACAGCGAATCGATGGCCCTGGTGGTGCGCCCCGGGCATCCGTTGCTGGCGCGCCAGCCGGTCGAGCGGGGGCTGGTAGGGCAGTACGCACAGGTGTTGCCGCCGCCGGGAACGACCATTCGCCAGCATGCCGACAGCCTGTTCGTGCAAGGCGGGATCGGCGTGGCGGCGCAACGCCTGGAAACGCTGTCGCTGGCGCTGAGCCGGCGTTATGTGCTGGGCAGCGACGCGGTGTGGGTGGCGCCGCGCGATGCGGTGCTGATCGACCTGGGGCGCGGCGAGCTGGCCGAACTTGACCTCGGGGTGCGTGAGCCGGGGGGCTCGGTGGGCATCTGTCGCAACGCGGCGGTGCCCCAGGGCCTGGCGGCGCAGTGGGTGTGCGAGGTATTGCGCGAGGTGGCGCAGGAGTATCGGCTGGGTGGATACCCTTGAAGCTGCGCAGGTGCCTTGGTGTTGAAAATCTCCCGGCAAACCCTGGCGAAGCCATCAATACTGGCCATTGGCTGCAAGCGCGATCATGAACAACCTTTAACCTAGGAACTTCCAGCCCACAACCCGCTCTTATGCCGGTAGCCATTGGTCGCGGCCGCCTGCTAAGCTCGCGGCTTTACCCTGATTGCCCTCATGGCGCATGAACAAGGAAATAGCATGAAACAGCATCGTTTGGCGGCTGCGGTTGCCCTGGTAGGCCTGGTCCTGGCGGGCTGCGACGCCCAGACCAGCAGCGTCGAGCTGAAGACTCCGGCACAGAAAGCCT
This sequence comes from Pseudomonas sp. VA159-2, assembly GCF_024126635.1. Taxonomy (NCBI): domain Bacteria; kingdom Pseudomonadati; phylum Pseudomonadota; class Gammaproteobacteria; order Pseudomonadales; family Pseudomonadaceae; genus Pseudomonas; species Pseudomonas sp. VA159-2. The sequence continues at coordinate 18,875 of NZ_JAMYBV010000014.1, forward strand.
CCTACGGTATCGGCCTGAACATGGGCAAGAGCCTGGCCCAGGAAGGCATGGACGACCTGGATTCCAAAGCCGTCGCCCAAGGCATCGAAGACGCTGTTGGCAAGAAAGAGCAGCGCATCAAGGACGAGGAACTGGTCGAGGCCTTCACCGCCCTGCAGAAGCGCGCCGAAGAACGCCTGGCCAAGGCCAGCGAAGAAGCCTCCGCGGCCGGCAAGAAATTCCTCGAGGAAAACGCCAAGAAGCCTGGCGTGGTCACCACCGCCTCGGGCCTGCAGTACGAAGTGGTCAAGAAGGCCGACGGCCCGCAGCCCAAGCCGACCGATGTGGTCACCGTCCACTACGAAGGCAAGCTCACCGACGGCAAGGTGTTCGACAGCTCCGTCGAGCGCGGCAGCCCGATCGACCTGCCAGTCAGCGGCGTGATCCCAGGTTGGGTCGAAGGCCTGCAACTGATGCATGTCGGCGAAAAATACAAGCTGTACATCCCCGCCGAGCTGGCCTACGGCGCCCAGAGCCCGAGCCCGCTGATCCCGGCCAACTCGGTGCTGGTGTTCGACCTGGAGCTGCTGGGCATCAAGGACCCGGCCAAGGCCGACGCCGAAGCCGCCCCGGCCAAGTAAGCGCCAGCCTGTTGCTGCAACGACGCCCCGTTTTGACGGGGCGTCGTCGTTTTCGGCGGCTTGACGCGAACCGCCGGCGTCATTCACTGTCGCAAGCAATGCCACGGCGTAACCTTGGGGGCTGTCGCAAAACGTTTGCGCCGTTGCAACGGTTGTGTAAAAAACGCCCGATCCGTCCCCGGCCCTTGCCTGGCGGGCACGACGCGGCGCCAATGCCGCCCTGTTCACAAGGTTATCCACAATAAATGTGGATAACCTGCCTGCTCCTCTGGAGGTCTCATGAGCGCACCCTGGAATTTCACCCGCTTCCTGCCCTTGGCCGAGCGCCTGCTCAGCCGCGGGCGGTTGCCGGCCCTGTTGTTCGCCGTGGCCCGCAAGGGCCCCAAGCTCGGCCAGCTGCGTGAGGACCTGGGCCTGATGCAGGCGCTGTGCCTGGCCTGGTGGCGCGGCGAGTACCGCGCTGTCAGCCCCAAGGCACTGGTGACCATCGTCGCCGGCTTGCTGTACTTCGTCAGCCCGCTGGACGCCATCCCCGACTGGTTGCTGGGGGTCGGCCTGCTCGACGACATCGCCGTGCTGGGTTGGGTGCTCAAGACCGTGGCCGACGAGCTGGCCCGCTTCAAGGCCTGGCGCGCCAGCCAGGCGCCTGAGCGGTTGCGGGTGGTCGAGCGTCTGCCCAATAGCCCCGACGCTTTGCGCCTGGAGCGCCCCGGCAACTGATTCACGGCATGCCCCCGAGGTTGGTAATATAATTGGCATAAGGGTTATGCCTATGGATTACATGCCGTAGTCCAACGTCAAGGGGGTTGTATGGGTATTCAGGTCATCAACCGGGACGGTCAGCCCGAGTACGCAGTGGTTCCCTGGGAGCAGTACCAGGCGTTGCTGGCCGCCGCTGGCCAGGCACCTGGCGCAGCGCCCGCCACCGACAATGTCGCCGCCGAACCTGCAGACGCCAGCTTGTCCGCCCTGGACCAGCTGGCGTCGTTGCGTGAGGCCAAGGGCCTGGCGCCGGAGCAACTGGCGCGCAGCGTCGGGATCAGCCCGGCCTACCTGGCGATGATCGAGGCCGGCGAGCGCCGCCCCGACGCGGCGATCCTGCGCAGCCTGGCCTGGCACCTGGGGCTGGCGGGCTGGAGCGAGCCGTCATGAGCCAGGTCAGGATCAGCCGTCAGCAATGGCAGAGCCTGCTGACCGAGCTCGACCTGGCCCGCCGGCAACGCCATCTGCTCACCTACCGGGCGCTGCTGGAGCGCCTGCAACTGCCCAGCCCGGCCATGCAGACCCTCACCGCGGCGCTGGAGTACCTGGCGCTGCTCGATGCCCGCGCCGAGCAACCGCTGCGCAGTTCGCTGGTGATCAGCCAAGGGGCCAGCCGCCTGCCACGTACCGGCTTTTTCGAGTGTGTCGAGCGCCTGGGGCGTTTTTCCGGGCCGGTGGATGGCATGGAGGCGGCGTCGTGGCATGCCTCGGAGGTGGTGCGGGTGTTCGAGTACCGTTATCCGGAAGAGGCCTGAGCGACGCTGCCATCCACCGCGTCGCCTGGTTCGCCAGCAAGGCTGGCGCCTACGGGCCAGAGGCAGGTGCAATGGCTGGTTTTCAGGCTTCGATCAGGCTCAGGCTCGAGCCGCTGCTTTCCTTGGCCTGGCGCTTGGCCTGGGAGGCCAGCTCGGCCAGTTGCCCGGCATCCAGCTGGCCGCCGCTGCGCGGTGTCAGCCAGACCACGCCGATCGACAATGACAGCAGGGCGAACGTCTCGCGCTGCCCCTGGCGGTTGTGGGCGATGAAGCAGCCGGCCTCCAGGTGCTCGGCGCGGTAGAAGCGCCGGCATTGGCGCGTGAACGCCTCCACCAGCACCTGCAAGCGTTCGCGCCAGTCCGCCGAGCCCAATACCAGCATGAAATCGTCCCCGCCGATATGGCCGACGAAGTCCCGCTGCGGGTCGACGCGGTCGTTCAGGCATTGCGCCAGGCTCAGCAGCACTTCGTCGCCGCGGGCGTAGCCATAGATATCGTTGAAGGGCTTGAAGCTGTCGATGTCCACATAGCACACCGCCGCCTCGCGCCGTTGCTGCAGCAGGCGCGCCAGGCATTGCTGGATCGGCACGTTGCCCGGCAGCAAGGTCAACGGGTTGGCATGCCGGGCCTGCTGGATCTTCTGTTCGGTGATCAGCTTGAGCACATCGATCACCCGCCCCAGGCCCAGGTAGCGACCGCTCTGGGTGATGATGAAGTCTTCCTCGATCCGCTGGCGGGCGCGGCTGGTGAGCAGGCGGCTGACCTGTTGCAGCGACTGCCCGCGTTCCACGGCAAGAAAGTCCTGGCTCATCAGCCGGCTGATCGGCTTGCGCGCGAACAGGTCGGTGCCGAACGGCTGTAGCAGCGCATCGGCCAGGGAGTGCCGGTGGACGATGCCGCACGGCTTGCCCCGCTCATCCAGCACCGCCAGGGAGTTGAGGTTGGCTTGCCGGCGAAAGGCTCCGAGCACCTGCTGGGTGGGCGTCTGCAGCGGCACCGCCGGCTGCTGGATGAGCAGGGCGTCGAGGTCGCCGTTGTCCTCGCCCAGGGCCACGCTGCCGGCGCTTGCCTGCGGCAGCAGGGATAGCGCGTCGCTGGGCGGGAACTCCTGCGGGCGGCCGAGCAGGTAGCCCTGCACCAGGTCCACGCCCATCTCGCCGAGCACCGCCAGCTCCTCGTCCAGCTCGATCCCTTCGGCGATCACCTGGGCCCGGGAGGCGCGGGCGATTTGCAGGATCGAGCCGACGAACTCACGCTTGAGCGGGTCTTGATGGATGCCGTCGATGAAGTGGCGGTCGATCTTCACGTAGTCGGGGCGCAGTTCCGACCACAGGCGCAGGCTCGAATAGCCGGCCCCCAGGTCGTCCAGGGCAATGGAAAAGCCCATGTCGCGGTAGTGGTGCAGGGCATTGAACAGCAGTTGGAAGTCTTCGGTGGGAGTCTGCTCGGTCAGCTCGATGACCACCCGGCTGGGCGGCAGGCCAACGGCCTCGAGCATTTTCAGGGTTCGCCCGGACGGATAGTGGGGTTCGAGCAGCGACTCGGGCGAGACGTTGAGGAACAGCTTGCCGCCCAGGTTCAGTTCGCTGAAGCGCCGGCAAGCGGTTTCCCGGCACAACACCTCGAGCTCGCTCAGGCGCCCGGCCTGGCGGGCGATGGCGAACAGGTTGAGCGGCGAGTGCAGGGGGCTGTTGGACGGGCCGCGGCTCAAGGCTTCATAGCCGAGCACGCGGCGTTCGGATAGGCAGACGATTGGTTGGAACAAGCTGTGCACGCTACGTTGAGCCAGGATGGCGCTCAATGCGCTGAGCTGTTCGTTGACGGTCATGGACTGCTTCCTGAATGAAAAAAGGCCGGACGCTTGCACGTCCGGCCCTTCTATTTCACGACAGCCTGATGACTGTTTGATGACAGGTCACATTATTTTGCCATCACTCAGTGCTTGGCCACCGAGGTGCTCAGGCTGAGATAGTCGAGCAGGATGCGACCGGTCTCCGACAGGTAGGCGTCGTCTTCCGGCTTGGTGTCGTCCGGCTCGGCCGGCAGCGCGTCCTCGTCTTCCTTCTTCATTTCCTTGAGCGGCTCCTCGCCCTTGGCCTTGCGGCGGATGTTCTCCAGGGCCAGTTGCTTGGCCTCGATCTGGTCGTGGCGAGCACGACGCTCCTGCTCGTTGAGGCTGACGGTCTTCTCGTTCATCAGCTTCTGGGTCAGGGCCAGGCGGTCGCGGATGTAGACGAACTCGGCATCCTTGTCGCTGCGCGCGTCATGCTGGGCCTTGAGCTGGGCCAGGAACGGCTTGAACGGGTCGGAAGCCGGCTTGACCACCGGGCGAATGGTGTCCCATGGCATGGCCTCGGGCAGCGCGCTCTCGCCGATTTCCTTGGTATCGATGATCGATGGATAGGCAATGTCCGGCAGCACGCCCTGGTGCTGGGTGCTCTGCCCGGAAACCCGGTAGAACTTGGCCAGGGTCAGTTTCAGCTCGCCATGGTTGAGCGGCTGGATGGTCTGCACGGTGCCCTTGCCGAAGGTCTGGCCACCGATGATCAGCGCACGGTGGTAGTCCTGCATGGCGCCGGCGAAAATCTCCGAGGCCGAGGCCGAGAGGCGGTTGACCAGCAGTGCCAGCGGGCCCTTGTAGAAGGCCCCGGGGTTCTCGTCCTCGAGCACGTCGACGCGGCCGTCGGCGTTGCGCACCAGCACGGTCGGGCCCTTCTCGATGAACAGGCTGGTCAGTTCGGTGGCTTCCTGCAGCGAGCCACCGCCGTTGTTGCGCAGGTCGATGACCACGCCGTCGACTTTTTCCTTCTGCAGCTCGGTCAGCAGCTTCTTCACATCGCGGGTGGTGCTCTTGTAGTCCGGGTCGCCTGCGCGGTAGGCCTTGAAGTCGAGGTAGAAAGCCGGGATCTCGATGATGCCCAGCTTGTAGTCGCGGCCGTCCTGCTTGAGCTTGAGCACCGATTTTTTCGCCGCCTGCTCCTCGAGCTTCACCGCTTCGCGGGTGATCGAGACGATCTTGCTGGTCTGGTCGTTCGGCGCGTTGCTTGCCGGGATCACTTCAAGGCGCACCACCGAGCCTTTCGGGCCGCGGATCAGCTTGACCACTTCGTCCAGGCGCCAGCCGACCACGTCGACCATTTCCTTGTTGCCCTGGGCCACGCCGATGATCTTGTCGGCGGGGGCGACCTGCTTGGTCTTGGCCGCCGGGCCAGCCGGCACCAGGCGCACGATCTTGACCTGGTCGTTGTCGCTTTGCAGCACCGCGCCGATGCCTTCGAGCGACAGGCTCATGTTGATGTCGAAGTTTTCCGCGTTGTCCGGCGACAGATAATTGGTGTGCGGGTCGTAGGACTGGGCGAAGGTGTTGATGTAGGCCTGGAAGATGTCCTCGGCACGGGTCTGGTTCAGGCGCGACAGCTGGTTCTTGTAGCGCTTGGTCAGGGTGTCCTGGATCTGCTTGAGGTCCTTGCCGGAGATCTTCTGGCGCAGCACCTCATCCTTGACGCGTTTGCGCCACAGGTCGTCGAGCTCGGCCTGGTTCTTCATCCACGGCGCATCCTTGCGCTCGACCAGCAGGTCTTCCTTCACCGTGAAGTCGATTTTGTCGACGCCCTTGTTCAGCTCGCCGAGGGCGTAGTCCAGGCGCTGCTTCACGCGGTCCAGGTAGCGCTTGTAGATGGTGAAGCCGGGGTCGAGGTTGCCGCTTTTGAGGAAGTCGTCGAACTGGGTCTTCCACTTGTCGAACTCGGCGATGTCGGCAGCGGTGAAATAACTGCGCGACGGGTCGAGCAGCTTGATGTAGCTGTCGTAGATGATGACCGAACGGGCGTCGTCCAGTGGCGGCTTGCTGTAGTGGTGACGCTTGAGCAGCTCGACGATATTGAGGCTGGCCACCACTTCGTCGCGGTCTGGCTGCAGGCTGTCCCACTTGTTGGCGGCGGCCGCATTGCCACCGAGCGTGAGGCTACCGAGCCCGATCATCAGGGCCAGGGCGGTGCTGGGGAGGAAATGCTTCATGCTGATTCGACGTGGAGGCAATTGATCACGCATAGTAGGCCGTCTTTTCCGTTCGCCGGCTCCAAGGGAGCCGGACGCATACTGCAAAAAGCCTGGGACGTGCACGCCCAGGCTCAGTCATATGATTCAACTATGGAGGCACTGTGAAGGCATTGCAAGGCGTTGACGGACATGTGGCCTGGGTCGAGGCCGAACGCCCGGCCTGTGATGCCGGGCAGCTACGTATCCGCGTGGCCGCCGCGGGGCTGAACCGCGCCGACCTGCTGCAAATGAAGGGGTTGTACCCACCACCGCCAGGTGCCAGCCCCTACATGGGCCTGGAATGCGCCGGCGTGGTCGAGGAAGTGGGCGCCGGCGCCGACTGGCGCGTTGGGGACCGGGTGTGCGCGCTGCTGGCCAGCGGCGCCATGGCCGAGGAGGTGGTGGTGGACGCCCGTCATGTGCTGCCGGTGCCCGAAGGCCTGAGCCTGCACGAGGCGGCGGCGCTGCCCGAGGTATATGCCACGGCCTGGTTGAACATCTTCCAGCTCGGTGGCCTGCAGCCCGGTGAGAAGGTGCTGGTGCATGCTGGCGCCAGTGGCGTGGGCTCGGCGGCCATCCAGCTATGCAAGGCCTTTGGCAGCCCGGTGTGGGTCAGCGTCGGTTCGCCGGAGCGCCTGGCCTACTGCCAAGGCTTGGGCGCGGCGGGTGGCGTGGTGCGCAACGCCAACCTCGACGAGCTGGAACAGCTTGGGCCATTCGATGTGATCCTCGACCCGGTGGGCGCCGGTTACGGGCCGTTGAACCTCAAGGCGCTGGCCCGCGATGGGCGCTGGGTGATCATTGGCTTGATGAGCGGTCGCAAGTTCGAGTTGGACCTGGCGCTGGTGCTGGGCAAGCGCCTGCAAATCACCGGGTCGACCCTGCGCAACCGTGACGATGGCTTCAAGGCCGAGTTGCTGCGCGAGCTGCGACAGCAGGTGTGGCCGTTGTTCAGCGAAGGGCGTTTGTCGCCGCAGTTGGTTGACACTTACCCCGTCGAATTCGCCCAGGCAGCGTATGCCGAGCTCGAGAGCAACCAGGTGTCGGGCAAGCTGGTCATGGTGATCGATCCGAGCTTGAGTTAGATCCGTTCGCCGGCAAGGCACGCTCCCTGTAGGAGCCGGCCTTGCCGGCGAACAGCGGTTTCACGACCAGCTCAGGATCGGCCAGCCATTGATCTGGGCATGCTCGCGCAATACCGGATCCGGATTCACCACACGCGGATGATCCACCTTCAGCAACAATGGCAGGTCGTTGCGCGAATCGGAATAGAAGCTCGCCCCCTCGAGATTCTCCTGCTCCTGGTCCAGCCATTCCAGCAAGCGGGTGATCTTGCCCTCGCGGTAGGTCAGCACGCCGTGGGTCTTGCCGGTGTACACGCCGTTCACCGCCTCCAGCTCGATGGCCAGGTATTCCTCCACCCCTAGCCGCGCCGCGATCGGCCCGACCAGATGGACGCCGCTCGCCGAGATGATCAGGATGCGGTCGCCGCGCTGGCGGTGCTCGGCGATGCAGCGGCAGGCGTCGGCAAAGATGATCGGCTCGATCACCTCTTCCACCCAGGGCTCGATCAGGTGCTCCACTTCCTCCAGCGTGCGCCCGGCAACCGGCTCGAGGCTGAAGGCCATGTAGTCCTCCATCTGCAGGTGGCCCTTGCCGTAGGCTTGCATCATTTCCTGGTCGCGCTTGAGAAACGCCTTGCCGTCGACCCAGCCCAGTCGGGCCATCTGTTCACTCCACAGCGACGCGCAGTCGCCGTGGATGAGGGTTTCGTCCAGATCGAAAATTGCCAATGCCATGGGTTGAATCTCCTTAGGCCACTTCCCGTAGCGCCGTGGGGTCGATCGACAAGGATACCCGTTTACCGTCCGCGTGCAGATCGCTGGCGCAGCGATTGAGCACATCCACCACCAGCTCGACGTCGCGCACCCAGACACGGTAGCGGATGACATTGCCGAGCAGGCTGTGGCTGCGGATCTCGCCGTCCAGCTCGCCGTTCAGGCCCAGGCTGATGGCCTCCGGACGGATCGCCAGGCGCCCGGCTACCGGGCGTTGCAGCAGGCGGCTGGCGCTGTCGGCGTCGAGCAGGTTGTAGTTGCCGATGAAACCGGCGGCGAACAGGTCCACGGGCGCGGTGTAGAGGGTTTCGGCGTCGCCGCTCTGGACGATGCGCCCCTGGTTCATCAGGACGATGCGGTCGGACAGGGTCAGCGCCTCTTCCTGATCATGGGTGACGAAGAGGGTGGTCAGCCCCAGTTCGCGCTGAATCGCGCGGATCTGCTCGCGCAGGTGCTTGCGAATGCGTGCATCCAGCGCCGACAGCGGCTCGTCGAGCAACAGCAGGCGCGGGCGGGTGACCAGCGAACGGGCCAGGGCCACGCGCTGGCACTGGCCACCGGACAGCTGGTGCGGGTAGCGCCCGGCGAAGCTGCCCAGCTCTACCAGGTCCAGGGCCTCGCGCACGCGCACCTGGCTTTCCTCGGCCTTGACCTTCTGCATGCGCAGGCCAAAGGCGACGTTCTGCGCCACGGTCATGTTGGGGAACAAGGCGTAGCTCTGGAACACCATGCCGATGCCGCGCTTTTGCGGGCTCACGGGTACCAGGTCCTGGCCATCGAGCAGGATTTTCCCGCTGTCCACCGGGGTCAGCCCGGCGATGCAGCGCAGCAGGGTGGACTTGCCACAGCCCGAGGGGCCGAGCAGGGTGACGAACTCGCCGCGCTCGATCTGGCAGTCGATGTGCTCGAACACCGGGCTGCCGGCGTAGCTTTTTTGCAGTTGCTGCACGCTGACGAAGCTCATGTCAGGTCTTGTCCTTGTTCAAGCGGTTGGCAACCCAGGTGAGTGCCAGCACGAAGGCAAAGTAGGAGATCACCAGGGCGCTGTTGAAATGGCCGCTGCTGTTGCGCATGTTGTTCAGGTACACCTGCAGGGTCTCGTAGCGGGTGCCCACCAGCAGGTTGGCGAACACGAACTCGCCGAACAGGAACGAGAACGACAGCAGCAGCGCCACCATCAGGCCCTTGCGCAGGTTCGGCAGCACCACCAGCAACGCTGCCTGCAGGGGGCTGGCGCCGAGCAGTTGGGCTGCGTCCATCAGGTCGCGCAGGTTGATGGCCTGCAGGTTGTTGGTGATGGCCCGGTACATGAACGGCAGGGCGATGGTGAAGTAGCAGCCGATCAGGATCCACGGCGTGCCGACCATGGCCAGCGGGCCACTGCCGTACAGTTGCAGCAAGCCCACCGCCGATACCACCGGCGGTACCGCGAACGGCAGCAGGATCAGCACGTTCATCAGCGCGTCGAGTTTCGGGAAGTGGTAGTGCACCACGAACAACAGCGGCAGGATCAGCAGCACCGACAGCAGCAGGGCGCCGACGCACACCAGCAGCGACTGGCCAAAGGCGGCGAGAAAGCGCGGCTCGCTCCACAGCGCCACATACCATTTGAAGGTCAGGCCGCTGGGCAGCAGGGTTGCCGACCAACTGGTGGCCAGCGAGTAGAGCAGGGTGCCGGCCAGCGGCAGCAGCAGGATCACAAACAGCAGGTACACCACCAATCGATGGTAGAACCCGGCCGAGGCGTTTTCAGCGCGCATGGTAGCTCCTCTTGAGCAGCCATTGATGGGCTACGGTGACCACCGTCATCAGCCCCACCAGAACCATGGCCAGGGCGCTGGCAAGGTTCGGGTCGAGGCTGATGTCACCGGCCACCAGGCCGGCGATGCGGATCGGCAGCACGTTGAAGTTGCCGGTGGTCAAGGCGTAGACGGTGGCGTAGGCGCCCAGGGCGTTGGCCAGCAGGATGACGAAGGTGCCGAGCAGTGCCGGGGTAAGCACCGGCAGGCCGATGTGTCGCCAGAACTGCCAGGGGCTGGCCCCGAGCAGCGCGGCGGATTCGCGCCAGTCGGCGCGCAGGGCGTCGAAGGCCGGGTACAGCAGCAACACGCCGAGCGGTATCTGGAAGTAGGTGTAGACCAGGATCAGCCCAGTCTTGGAATAGATGCTGAAATCGCCGAGCAGGCCCATCTGCTTGAGCAGCAGGGTCAGCGCGCCGTTGAAACCGAGCAGGATGATGAAGGCGAACGCCAGCGGCACCCCGGAGAAGTTGCTGGTCATGTTGGCGAAGGCGCTGACGAAATCGCGCAGCTTCGAATCGACCTGGCGCAGCGAATAGGCGCCGAGGGTGGCGATGACGATGCCGAACAGGCTCGACCAGAAGCTGATCTCCAGGCTGCGTTGCAGCGCTTGCAGGTAGAACTTCGAGGCGAACACCTTGCTGAAGTTGGCCAGGCCCCAACCGCTGTCGCTCTGCAGGCTGTTGATGGCGACCCAGGCCAGCGGGGCGATCTGGAAGACGACGAAGAACACCGCGAACGGCAGCAGGCAGAGCAGGGCCAGGTAGCGGCCTCGTTGGGTGGCATTCACTTGAGCAGCTCCCGGCAGACCGGCTTGTCGTGGGGCGCGCCGAGCAGCTCGCAGAGGGTCCCGCACAGTTCGGTCTGCAAGGGTTTGGCCGCAGGGTCGAGGCTGAACGCTTGACCAAAGACGAACAGCGGCACCTCGCGCTCTTCGGCCAGCAGGCCGTTGTGCGAGCGGTCGTTGTTCATGCCGTGGTCGGCGGTGACCAGCACCTGGTAGCCCTCTTCGAGCCAGCGTGGCAGGTAGTCGGCCAGCAGGATGTCGGTACTGCGCGCGGCATTGCGGTACTGGCTGCTGTCCAGGCCGTGGCGGTGGCCGGCGTCGTCGATGTTCATCGGGTGCACCAGCAGGAAGTTCGGCGCGTGGCGCCGGCGCAGGTATTCGGCGTCGGCCAGCAGGTGCGAGTCGGGATAGTGGTCGGCGTAGTAGAACAGGCCGTGCTGGATCGGCAGCTTCGGCGCGTGGGTATGGCGATCGCGCAGTGGGTCGAACGGCGAGCGGTTGTACAGCTCGCTGATCCAGTGATAGGCCGCGGCGGCGGTGCCCAGCCCGGCTTCGCGGGCGTAGTGGAACACGCTGCGCTGGTTGGACAGGCGACTGACCTGGTTGTGCACGATGCCGCTGTCGATGGGCGGCACGCCGGTGAGAATGCATTCGTACAGCGGCCGGGACAGCGACGGCAGCTCGCACTCCAGGCGGTACAGCGCGGCGCGGTCGGCCTCGACGTAGGCGTGCAGGTGGCCCATGGCGTGGTGCGCGACCTGGTGGTTGAGGCCGTCGAGCAGGACCAGGATGACGTTGTGGTTCATTTATGACTCCGAAAAAGCGGGGGAGGGCCTTGCCCTCCTTTCGCAACGCAAGGCCGCTCCCACAGAGGTCGTGCAAACCTCTGGGGCGACGTGGGCCCTGTGGGCGCGGCCTTGCGTCGCGATGGGCTGCGCAGCAGCCAGCCTTATTCCATCTCGATGATCACCTGCTCCTGCCACTTCTGCGGCAGGGCCTTGGAGGTCGCTTCCCAGGCCGCGGCATCCTTGATCGGCTGGGCGGCCTTGTACTGCTCGTTGGGCAGCAGCTTGGCCTGCACGTCGGCCGGCAGCTTCAGGTGCTCGGCGCGGATCGGCCGGGCGTGGCCGATGGCCAGGTTGGTTTGCCCGGCGTCGCTGAAGATGTACTCGCGAGCCAGCTTGGCGGCGTTGGGGTGCTTGGCGTACTTGTTGATGATGGTGGTGTAGCCGGAGGTAACCGAACCGTCCGAGGGGATCAGCACTTCAAAGCGCTTCGGGTCGATCTGGTCGCGGTAGCTCAGGCCATTGAAGTCCCACACCACGCCGACTTCCACCTCGCCCTTCTCCAGGGTCTGGATGGTTGGGTTGGCCAGCGACAGGCGCTTCTGCTGGGCCAGCTTGGTGAACAGCTGCAGGCCCGGCTCGATGTTGCGTTCGTCACCTTTGTAGGCGATGGCAGCGGCGAGCACGCCGTTGGCGGCCTGGGCGGCGGTGCCGACGTCACCGATGGCCACCTTGTACTTGCCCTTTTCCAGGTCGTGCCAGGTGCTCGGGCGTTCGCCTTCCTTGACCAGGTCCTTGTTGATGATGAAGGCGATGGTGCCGGTGTAGGCCAGGGCCCAGTGGCCGTCCTGGTCCTTGGCCCACGCCGGCACCTGGTCCCAGGTGCTCGGCTTGTACGGCTGGGTCACCCCCTTGCTGGCGGCAATCGGGCCGAAGGCGGCGCCGACATCGCCGATATCGGCGCTGGCGTTATCCTTTTCGGCGTCGAACTTGGCGATTTCCTGGGCCGAGCTCATGTCGGTGTCGCTGTGCTTGAGGCCGTATTTTTGCGCCAGGTCTTCCCAGGTGCCTTTCCAGTTGGCCCAGGCATCGGGCATGCCCACGCTGTTGACCGTGCCTTCCTTGCGGGCGGCGTCTTCGAGGGCCTTGAGGTCCTGGGCCATGGCCGAGGTGCAAAAAGCGATGGCTGAACCGAGCAGTGACGCCATGAACAACTTTTTCATCCGAAGCTCCTTGGGTGGGGTGCCGTGCAATCGTTGTTATGAAGGAATCCTGTGCTTGCGACCCGTGGTCTAGGTCAGCAAACCTCGAGCCAAGGTAGGCCTGTTGCGTGACAGTTTGATGTAAGGGGCGGCGCACAAGGGCAGGCCGCAGGCCCTGGAAAGACAGCGTAGACCAGATCGAAAGCCTTGATTTCCGAGGGCTGGCCCGGATCTGGCAAGTGTTGCCTGGCGCCTTTGTCACAGGATGTTCATCAGCCGTGCCTAGGCTTGCACGACGTTCCACGTGCCCTGTTTCGGGGCTGGACTAGTCCAGATAGGTAACCTTCGATGCAAGCGACGCCACCGCGTGCGGTAACAGCCATCTGTCATGCCTTGCAGGAGCAGATCGAACATGGCCTGCTGGCGCCGGGCGGCAAGCTGCCGGCCGAACGACGGCTCAGCGAGGTGTTCGATACCACGCGCATCACCCTGCGCGAGGCGCTGGTGCAACTGGAGGCCATGGGGCTGATCTACCGCGAGGAACGGCGCGGCTGGTTCGTCGCCCCGCAGCGGCTGACCTACGACCTGATCGAGCGCAGCCACTTCCATGCCATGGTCCGCGACCAGGGGCGGCAGCCCAGCACCGAGCTGTTGTCGGCGCGCCTGCAACCGGCGCCCGCGGCGATCTGTGCGCGCCTGTGCCTGCCAGCGCTGTCCAGCGTGGTGCGCATCTGCCGGCTGCGGCGCATCGACGGGCGGGCAGTGCTGTATGCCGAGCACTACCTCAACCCGCGCTATTTCCCCGGGATTCTCGCCCTGGACCTGGCCCAGTCGCTGACCGAGGTCTATGCGCGGGAGTACGCCATTCATTATGGGCAGGTGTGCTTCGAGATCCTGCCCACGGCGTTACCGGTGGAGGCGGCGGCGGCGTTGAGGGTGTCGGCGGGCAGCCCTGGGCTACATATCACCCGGGTCAACAGCGACCAGCATGGGCACCTGATCGACTGCGACCTGGAGTATTGGCGGCACGATGCGATCCGCATTCGTGCCGAGGCGGGATAGGTTAATCGGCCGCCGCGCCGCCACCCGCGGTCACCACCTGCACCGACAACCGCGGCGTCGCCAGGTCCAGCCCGGCTTCGTCGAGCTGGCGCTTCAACGCCAGGTTGAACGCCCGCGACACTTCCCACTGCTTGATCGGCGCCGTCTTGAACCGCGCGCGCAGGATCGCCGAACCCGACTCGAAACTCTCCACCCCCTGCAACTCCAGCGGCGACCAGATATTGCGGCGCATCAGCGGGTCGTTGCGCAGCTTCTGGCCGACCTCGCGGATCAGCGTGATGGCCTGGTCGATGTTCATGCTGTGCGGGATCGCCACGCGGAAGATCGCGTAGCCGAACTCGCGGGAGTAGTTCTTGATGCTCTTGATCTCGCTGAACGGGATGGTATGGACGATGCCGTCGATGTCGCGCAGGCGCACGGTGCGGATGGTCAGGCCCTCGACCGTGCCCAGGTGGCCACCGACATCGACGTAGTCGTCGATGGCCAGCGAGTCCTCGATGATGATGAACAGGCCGGTGATCAGGTCGGCCACCAGCGACTGCGCGCCGAAGCCGATGGCCAGGCCGATGACACCGGCACCGGCCAGCAGCGGGGTGACGTTCATGCCCATGTTGGCCAGGGCGACGATCACCGCAATGATGAAGATCACCACGAACATCACGTTGCGGATCAGCGGCATCATGGTTTGCGCACGGGCGTTGGCCAGGCCTCGGCGCGAGCGCACCAGGGCGTGGTGCACGGCGGTGTCGGCGAGGATCCACACCAGCCAGGCGACGATCAGCGTGCCGGCCAGGCCCAGCAGGCGGATGCTTACTTCATGGCCGTCGCCTTCGGCGAAGCCGATCATCGACTGGCCCCACACCCGCAGGCCCAGTTCGATGAACAGCAGCCAGATGAACAGGTGCACCAGCAGGTAGCCGAAGTTGCGCAGGCGCTCGGCGTAGACCGCCTGGCGCTTGTTGGCGCGCTTGGGGTTGGCGGCGTGGCGGCGCACCAGGCCGTTGAGCACCATGCACACCACCACCAGCACCGTGCACATCAGCGATTGGCGCAGGGCGGTGCTGGTGTCGCCGGCGGAGACGAAGGTGGCGAACAGCGAGATCGCCACCAGGATCAGCGCCGGGATGTACCAGAAGCTGCCGAGAATCTCGATGGTGTCGCTCAAGGTGCGCCGGGTCAGGCGCCGGGACAACGGCTGGTTGCGGATCAGGTGGGCGATCGGCCTACGGAAACGCAGGATGAACAAGCCTGTGCACAGCGCGGCGACGACATTGGCCAGGGTCGCCAGGGCGTGGGCCAGGTGGCTGCCCAGGGCCGTGGTCAGGCGCGGGTCGCTCATCGCCTCGCCGAACGCGGCGAAGCTGCCGATCAGCCACAGCGGGCGAAACGCCTGGTGGCGCAGGATGTACAGGGCGCGGTGGCGGTGCGGGCCGTCGAGCAGCGAGAAAGCGATCACGCAGATCGCCGAGAACAGGGTGCCGACCACCAGCGCGTAGGCCAGTACCATGGCCATCGACTTGCCCAGCGAGGCGGGCAGCACGATGCTCAGGTAGACGGTGAACACCAGCGCCACCAGCCAGGGCCCGAGCTTGCGCAGAGCGAAGCGCACCAGGTCCCAGGTGCGCGGATGCTGGGGCAGCTCCTCGGTAAGGCCGAAGCGCAGGCGCACGCGGTGGCCGACCCAGTTGAAGGCGTAGGCCAGCAGGGCCCAGACCGCGATCACCCCGGCGAAACCGAACAGGATCGCCGGCCATTGGTGCACCGGCACCACCAGCGCGGCCAGTTCTTCCTGGGCCTGGTCGATCTCCTGCGACCAGCGATTGAACGGGCTGGCATCGCCACTGAACTGCTTTTCGAAGTCATGCAGGGCGCCGCCGATCAGGCCGAGCACGCCCTGTTCGACACTGGGTTGCGATTGCTTGGTGGCGTCGCGCAGCTTTTTCAGGTCCGCCAGTAGCTTGGCCCGTTGCTGGTCGTTTTCCAGGTTCTTGATCACCTCGTCCAGCGACTTGCCCAAGGGCTCGCTGGCCTCGGGCTGGGCGGGGGCGCTCGAACCGAGCAGGCCCGGCAGGCCGGCGGCGTGCACCGGGGTGACGAACAACAGGAACAGCAGCGTGATGCAACGCAGGAAGGCTGACACCGGGAACTCTACCTCAGGACAAACGATTGCCCGAGTGTAGAGGTTTACGACGGTAGTTTCTCGAGGATCTTCCAGCAGGTGAGGCCAAAGATGCCGAGGGTGCCGATCCACATCATCAGCACCCCGACGTTACGCTCGCGCAGGCTGAAACCGATGGTCAGCAGCATCAGGAACAGGAACACCGGCACGAACAAGGACAGGAACGGCGATGACATGGACAGAATCCTTCTGTTTTGGGGCCATGCATCAAGCATAGCGGCTTACCGGCGAAGCGGGTTGACCGGGGACAGGAGAGGGGGTGTTCACCGGTCAGTCGGCGCCTGCAGGCGTTACGTAGGCGCCGGCTTGCCGGCGAACACCGGCATAGCCGGTGCCATTCACCGCGTCGCCTGGTTCGCCAGCAAGCTGGCTTCTACAGGCGAACGGCATTTCAAGGCAGGTCGCGGCTGCGATAGAACGCCATGAGCACCTTCACCAGGTGGGCCAGGTCGTGGCTGCCGCACAGCTCGCGGATCGAGTGCATGGCAAAGGTCGGCAGGCCGATGTCGACGGTGCGCACGCCCAGGTGGCTGGCGGTGATCGGGCCGATGGTCGAGCCGCAGCCCATGTCGCTGCGCACCACGAAGCTCTGCACCGGTACTTCCTCGGCCATGCACAGGTGGCGGAAGAAGCCGGCGGTTTCGCTGTTGGTGGCGTAGCGCTGGTTGTTGTTGACCTTGATCACCGGCCCGGCGTTGAGCTTGGGCCCGTGGTTGCCGTCGTGCTTGTCGGCGTAGTTGGGGTGCACGCCGTGGGCGTTGTCGGCCGAGACCATCAGCGAGCGTTGGACCGTGCGCACGTAGTCGTCGTTGTCCGGCAGCAGGCGTTGCAAGGTCTGCTCGAGCATCGGGCCGTCGGCGCCACAGGCCGAACAGGAACCGACTTCCTCGTGGTCGTTGCACACCAGCACGCAGGTTTCGTCGCTGTCGGCGCCGAGCAATGCCTGCAGGCCGGCGTAGCACGACAGCAGGTTGTCCAGGCGCGCGCCGGCGATGAAGTCGCCGTTCAGGCCGATCAGGGCGGCGTCCTGGGTGTCGTAGAAACTCAGCTCGTAGTCGAGCACCACATCGGCGTTGAGGCCGTGCTCGCGGGCCAGTTGCTCGGTGAGCAAGGCGCGAAAATCGATACGCTCGTCACCCGCCACCTGCGCCAGGATCGGCGGCAGCTCGTTCTGCGGGTTGATCGCCCAACCTTCGTTGGCGGTGCGGTTGAGGTGGATCGCCAGGTTGGGGATCACCGCGATCGGCAGCTTGAAGTCGATCAGTTGGCTCTCGACCTTGCCGTCACGGCGGAAGGTCACCCGGCCGGCCAGCGACAGGTCGCGGTCGAACCAGGGCGCCAGCAGGGCGCCGCCATACACTTCGACGCCCAGTTGCAGGAAGCCCTGGCGCTGCAGTTCAGGCTGCGGCTTGACCCGCAGGCACGGGCTGTCGGTGTGGGCGCCGACCATGCGGATGCCGGCCAGCAGCGGCGACAGCTTGCCGAGCTTGATGGCGATGATCGAGGAGTCGTTGCGGGTCACGTAATAGCGACCACCGGGCACCGTGGCCCAGCTGTCGCGCTCGTCCAGGCGCTGATAGCCAGCAGCCTCGAGGCGCTGCACCAGGCTGGCGGTGGCGTGGAAGGGCGTCGGGGAGGCCTTGAGGAATTCGATCAGGCCGGCGTTCAGGGCATCGCGCATAAGTCACTCCAGACAGCAGTGGCGCGAGTTTAGCGTAATTGCTCGACAATTTGTGTCGACCTATTCGCCGGAAAGCCGGCTCCTACAGCGGGCACTCTGTAGGAGCCGGCTTGCCGGCGAACAACTTCAAAACGGTGCCGGGCACTCGAATTTCAGGCGTTCGCCCGTTACCGGATGAGTGAAGCTCAGCATCGATGCATGCAGGCACAGCCGCTCATGGGCCGCCAGCGCCTCGGGGTTGGCGTATAGCCGATCCCCCAGCAGCGGGTGCCCGATCGACAGCATGTGCACACGCAACTGGTGCGAACGCCCGGTGATCGGCGTCAGCTCGACCCGGCAATGATCACCGCAACGCTCGACGATGCGCCAGAAGGTCAGGGCGTGCTTACCCTGTTCGTGGTCCACCACGTGACGTGGCTTGGTCGGCGGGTCGTAGCGCAGCGGCAGGTCGATGCTGCCGCTGTCCAGGGCCGGCTGGCCCCAGCACAGCGCGGTGTAGGCCTTTTCGGTTTCGCGGTCGTGGAACTGGCGCGACAGCTCACGGTGGCTATCGGCGTCGCGGGCGAGCAGGATGATCCCCGAGGTTTCCCAGTCCAGGCGGTGGACGATCAGGGCGTCGGGGTAGCCGTTCTCCTGCAGGCGAGTGATCAGGCAGTCCTTGTTGTCCTCGGCGCGGCCCGGCACCGACAGCAGCAGGGTCGGCTTGTTGATCACCAGGATGGCGGCGTCTTCGTGAAGGATCTGGATGTTCGACAGCGGCATTGCAGGTTCTCTTTGCGTATGGAAACCACTGGGGCCGCCTTGCGGCCCTTTCGCGACACAAGGCCGCTCCTACAGGGATTGCGTAACCCCTGTAGGAGCGGCCTTGTGTCGCGAAAGAGCTGCAAAGCAGCCCCAGGATCGGCCTGAAGGCGCTGGATCAGCGCTCGGGCAGGGTGATGTTCAGCTCCAGGATCGAGCAGCTGCCCTGGTTTTCCAGTTCGATCTGCACGTCGTCGTTGCCGATGTTGACGTACTTGCGAATCACCTCGACCAGCTCTTTCTGCAGGGCCGGCAGGTAGTCCGGGGTGCTGCGCTGGCCGCGCTCGTGCGCCACGATGATCTGTAGACGCTCTTTCGCTACCGACGCGCTGCTCTGTTTCTGTCTGCCACGAAAGAAGTCAAAAAGGTTCATGGTTTACTTGCCTCCAAACAGGCGCGCGAAGAATCCTTGCTTCGGCACTTCGATGAACCGCAGCGGCTTTGGCTTGCCCAGCAGGCGATCGACGGTGTCGCTGTAGGCCTGGCCGGCATCGCTCTGGTCGTCAAGGATGACCGGAATGCCCTGGTTGGAGGCCTTGAGCACGGCTTGCGATTCGGGAATCACGCCCAGCAGTTCGACCGAGAGGATTTCCTTGACGTCTTCGACGCCAAGCATTTCGCCTTTCTCGACGCGCTCGGGGTGGTAGCGGGTGATCAGCAGGTGTTCCTTGATCGGGTCTTCGCCTTGCTCGGCACGGCGCGACTTGCTCGACAGCAGGCCGATCATGCGGTCGGAGTCACGCACCGAGGACACTTCGGGGTTGGTCACGACAATGGCTTCGTCGGCGAAGTACATCGCCAGGTGGGCGCCTTTCTCGATACCGGCGGGCGAGTCGCAGACGACGAAGTCGAACTGCTCCTTGAGCTCCATCAGCACTTTCTCGACGCCTTCCTTGGTCAGCGCATCCTTGTCGCGGGTCTGGCTGGCGGCCAGCACGAACAGGTTCTCGAGGCGCTTGTCCTTGATCAGGGCCTGTTGCAGGTTGGCTTCGCCGTTGACCACGTTGACGAAGTCGTACACCACGCGACGTTCGCAGCCCATGATCAGGTCGAGGTTACGCAGGCCGACGTCGAAGTCGACGATGACAGTCTTGTGCCCGCGCAGCGCGAGGCCGGTACCGATAGCGGCGCTGGTGGTGGTCTTGCCCACACCCCCCTTGCCGGAAGTAACCACGAGAATCTTGGCCAAGGTGTTTCACCCCTAAATAAACGGGACAGGCGTCCCTGCAAATACATAAAAACGGCAACGGGAAAAAAGTTGCGCTAAAAATGCCGGCAAGTATCCGTTAAAGACGGGTGATGTTCAACACGTCGCCGGACAGGCTGACCTGCACGCCCGAGCCCCACAGCGGGTCGCGGCGCAAGTCCTCGCAGACTTTGTACTGGCCGGCGATCGAGACCATTTCGGCGGTCATCTGCAGGCAGAAGATGCGTGCCTTGGTGTTGCCCTTGATACCTGCCAGGGCACGGCCACGCATGGCGCCGTACACATGGATGTTGCCATCGGCGAGAAGTTCCGCGCCGGGGCTGACGGAGCCGGTGACCACCAGGTCGCCGCCCTGGGCGTAGATCTGCTGGCCGCCGCGCACGGTCGAGGTGATGATCCGCGTGGGGCGCACTTCGGGCTCGACCGCTGCCGGGGGCGGCGCGGGGGCTGGCTCGGGCACCTTCACCTCGGGCTCTGGTTCGACCGGGCGCTCGCGGGCGCCGGACGGTGGCAGCACCGGCAGGTCGATGGCGATCGCCGCGGCGATGTCCTCGATGCGGCTGGCGCGGATCGCCAGGGTGCGCAGGCCATGGTGACGGCACACGCGCATCAGCCCGGGCAGGTCGATGGCGCCCTCGTCGGCGGGCAGTTTGTCCAGGGCCAGCACCAGCGGGGTGTTGCTGAAGAAGTTCGGCGCCTGCGCCACCTTCGCCGCCAGCTGGCGGTCGAGGGACTCGAGGTCGTTGCGCGCCAGTTCCAGCACGGTGATGGCAAGCATGCTGCCCTTGAGCTGGAACACGGGGGCGTTGT
The DNA here is from genome assembly GCF_024126635.1 of Pseudomonas sp. VA159-2. Lineage (NCBI taxonomy): Bacteria > Pseudomonadati > Pseudomonadota > Gammaproteobacteria > Pseudomonadales > Pseudomonadaceae > Pseudomonas > Pseudomonas sp. VA159-2. The sequence continues at coordinate 39,201 of NZ_JAMYBV010000014.1, forward strand.
CGGGTGTCTGGTTGAGGCTCATGGTCTGCATAGACGGCTTGTTGCGAGAAAAGTGCCCTGACTTATAGCGATAAGACCGATTGCCCGCAACCGATGTAGAATGCCCGGCCCTTGTCTTGCCGGAAGCTTCAATGGAACGCCCGCGTTTTCGAGCCCTTTTCCTTCACCCCCGATTCTGGGCCCTGTGGCTGGGCCTGGGCCTGCTGTGGCTGGTCGCGCAGCTGCCGTACCGCGCCCTGCTCGGGCTGGGGCGCGCCCTGGGCGCGCTGATGTACCGGGTGGCCGGCGAGCGCCGGCGCATCGCCGCGCGCAACCTGGAACTGTGCTTCCCGGCGCTGTCCGGCGACGAACGGCAGCGCCTGCTCAAGGAAAACTTCGCCTCCACCGGCATCGCCTTCTTCGAGATGGCCATGAGCTGGTGGTGGCCCAAGGCCCGCCTGGCGCGCCTGGCGCACATCGAAGGCCTCGAGCACCTGCAGGCCGCCCAGCGCGACGGCGAGGGCGCGATCCTGATGGCCGTGCACTTCACCACCCTGGAGATCGGCGCCGCGCTGCTGGGCCAGGTGCACACCATCGACGGCATGTACCGCGAGCATGGCAACCCGGTGTTCGATTTCATCCAGCGTCGGGGCCGCGAGCGGCACAACCTCGATTCGCTGGCGGTGGAGCGCGACGACGTGCGCGGCATGCTCAAGCTGCTGCGCAAGGGGCGGGCGATCTGGTACGCGCCGGACCAGGACTACGGGATGAAGCAGAGCATCTTCGTGCCGCTGTTCGGCATCCCCGCGGCCACGGTCACGGCCACCAGCAAGTTCGCCCGGTTGGGCAAGGCGCGGGTGATTCCCTTCACCCAGAAGCGCCAGGAGGACGGCAGCGGCTATCGTCTGGTGGTACACCCGCCGCTGGCGGATTTCCCCGGCGAAACCGAGGAGGCCGACTGCCTGCGCATCAACCAGTGGGTCGAAGGTGTGCTGCGCGACTGCCCGGAGCAGTACCTGTGGGCGCACCGGCGCTTCAAGTCGCGGCCCGAGGGTGAACCGCGGCTGTACGACAAGAAAAAACGCTAGCTCTTTGCCTATGCTGCGTGGGCGCGGGCTTGCCCCGCGATAGGGCCGGTACTGGCAACCACTGACTCCAGGAAGGATGCATGACCTCGACCACCGGCCTGATCCTCTCTGGCGGCGGTGCCCGCGCCGCCTACCAGGTCGGCGTGCTGGCCGGCATCGCCGAGTTGCTGCCCGCTGGCGCGGCGAATCCGTTCCCGGTGATCGTCGGCACCTCGGCCGGTGCCATCAACGCCGTCAAGCTGGCCAGCGGCGCCACCCGCTTCGGCGAGTCGGTGCAGCACCTGACCGCGTTCTGGCAGAACGTTCGCAGCCACCTGGTGCTGCGCAGCGACTGGCCTGGGGTGATCCGCCAGGCCAGCCGCTTCGTCGGCCACAGCCTGCTGGGCATCGGCGGCCAGGCACCGGTGGCGTTGCTCGACAGCAGCCCGTTGCGTGGCCTGTTGCGCCAGCACCTGGACCTGGACGGCATTGCCCATTCCCTGGCCAGCAACCAGCTGCGCGCCATTGCCGTCACCGCGTTTGGCTATGAGTCGGGCCAGGCGGTGACGTTCTACCAGGGCCGCGATACCATCGAACCCTGGCTGCGCCACCGCCGCATCGGCATGCCCACGCCCTTGACCATCGACCACCTGCTGGCCAGTTCGGCGATCCCGCTGCTGTTCGCCCCGGTGCGCCTGGGCGAGGAGTTCTACGGCGACGGCGCGGTGCGCCAATCGGCGCCGATCAGCCCGGCGCTGCACCTGGGCGCCAGCCGCGTGCTGGTGGTCGGCGTCAGCGGCAACCCGCAGCGGCCAGCGCCGCCCTTGCCAACCCAGCGGGTGTTCAGTGGCCAGCAGCCGAGCCTGGCGCAGATTGGCGGGCACATGCTCAACAGCACCTTCATCGACAGCCTCGAGGACGATATCGAGCTGTTGCAGCGGCTCAACCACCTCAGCCACCTGCTGCCCGCGCACCTGGACGCCCGGCGCCTGGGCCTGGCGCCGATCGAGGTGCTGGTGGTGGCGCCCAGCCAGCCGCTGGACGAGATCGCCGCCCGCCACAGGCGTGAATTGCCCGCGGCGCTCAGGCTGTTCCTGCGCGGGCCTGGGGCCACCAAGACCAGTGGCGCGGGGGTGCTGAGCTACTTGCTGTTCGAGGCCAGCTATTGCAGCGAATTGATCGAGCTGGGGCGCAAGGATGCCTTGGCCAAGCAGCGCGAGCTGTGTCAGTTCCTGGGGATCTGATGATCCAGGTTGCACACCTACCCCCTGTAGGAGGGTCTTATTCGGCGATCTGCAACTTGCGCGCCTGGGTATACACGTAGCGCAGCTTCTCGTACTCGAACGGCGAGTTGGTCTGGCCATAGCTGAAGTTGGTGTTGTAGCGCTTGTCCACCGCCCGCAGCAGGGTGATCTGCGGATGCTCGCTGGCGCTGTCGGGCACATCCAGGTAGTTGATTTCCTTCTCCCCCACGTAGTCCACCACCAGCCCGGTGGTGTCGCGCAGGTTCGACGGGCCGAGGATCGGCAGCATCAGGTACGGCCCTTCCGGCACGCCATAGAAGCCCAGGGTCTGGCCGAAGTCCTCGCTCTGGCGCGGCAGGCCCATCTTGGTCGCCGGGTCCCACAGCCCGCCCACGCCAATCAGGGTGTTGAACATCAGCCGCGCGGTGATCTCGGCCGAGCGCTTGGGCTTGAGCTGCAGCACGCTGTTGAACAGGCTCGGCACATCACCGAGGTTGTTGAAGAAGTTGCTTACCCCGGTGCGCACGAAGCTGGGGGTGATGTAGCGGTAGCCGTCCACCACCGGCAGGAACACCCACTGGTCGAAGCGGTAGTTGAAGTGGTAGATGCGCCGGTTCATCGACTCCAGCGGGTCGTAGACGTTCAGCGCGGCCAGGGTCGAGCGTTCGAACTCGCGCTGGTCGAGCCCGGGGTTGAATTTCAGTTCGCGCAGCGGGTCGAGAAACCCATCGGGCTCGGCCGACAAGGTGCCGATGTTGTCGGCCTCGACCACGCTGGCCCGTGGCGCGACTTCGTCGGCCAGGGCCTGGGTGCTGGCGAGCAGGGCGGTGACGAGCAGCAGTCTGTTAACCACGGAAGAACTCCAGCATGGCGTCGCTGTTGACGCGGTAGTTGAGGTTGCCGCAATGGCCGCCATGGGGGTAGAGCGTCAGGCGTTCGCCGAACACCCGGCGCAGGAAGCCGATGTCGCCGGGGCCGAGGATCACGTCGTCGGCGTTGTGCATCACGGCGATCTTGGGGCTGCTGCGCAGGTAGTCTTCCAGGGCGTACAGGCTGACCTGGTCGACCAGTTGCAGCAGGCTGTTGCCGTCGGTGCGCGCGCGCCACATGGGGATCACCTGCTCGGTCAGGTAGCAGTCGAAGTCGCATTGCAGGGCCCGCTTGAAGAACGGCGTGAGGCTGCTGCCCTCGGTGATCGGGAACTTCGGCGGGATGATCAGGCCGCGGCGGTTGATCAGGTCGGAGGTGAAGGCGATATCGGCCGCCGAGAAGCGGAACGAGGTGCCGATGAGCATGGCCATCTGTTCGTTGGACAGGTGCTCGCGGGATTGCTGGAAGTCGTACAGCAGCGCCTCGTTGAGGTCGATGTAACCCTTTTCCTGGAAGTAACGCGTGAGTTTTTCCAGCATCAACTCATAGAAGGTGGTGCTCTTGTCGATGCCCTTGACCCGGGTTTGCACCAGCTTGTCCAGGTTGCTGATCGAGGTGTACAGGTTGACTGGCGGGTTGAGCAGCAGCACGCGCTTGAAGTTGAAGCTGCGCCGGGTTTCGTCCAGGTGGCTGACGAACGCCGCATCCAGCGCGCCGAGGCTGTAGCCGCTGAGGTAGAAATCGCTGATCGGCAGGCGCGGGTGCTGGGCGCGCACGGCCTGCATGACCCGGTACAGGTCTTCGGCGTCGTCGCGGGTCACGCCGGGGGTGGCGAAGCGCGAGGCGGCGCTCATGAAGTCCCAGCTGGTCGGCGAAGACAGCTGCACCACGTGGTAGCCGGCCTGGTAGAACAGTTTCTTCAGGTACTCGTTGATGCTGCTGGAGTAGGGCGCGCCGGTGCCGGCGATGAGAAAGATCAGCGGCGCCTGGTGGTCTTGCTGGGCCAGGCGATAGCGCAGCTTTTTCACTGACCAGAAGTTGTCTGGCAGGGTGAACTCGCGCTCTGGGCGCAGGGTCAGGCTGTAGTCGGCCTGGTCGATGTCGTCGTCGCTGGGCAGCGTCGGGCGCTGGTCCGGCGGGGTGGTGGCGATGGTCGCCTCGAACGGGTTTTTCAGCGGGTAGCCGTAGCTGGCGGGGTCGATGTCCCGCGCCGTAGCGAGCGCTGTCACCAGCAGGCCACCAAGCAGGGCAGCAAGGCGCAAAGATCGAAGCATGGAGTCCCCCAGGGCAAACAGGTCGTGCAGTACGCAGGCTAGGACCATGGCAGCGGGTGCAAAGTTGCCAGCCGCTCATGCCTTTGTCGCGCCAGATGTTGCCGCAGCCGGCGATTGCTGTCTTGTGCAACATAGCCCAGGGCCATGATTTTGCCTTACAACGGCCCCTGGGTGATCATGCAGCGCTTCGATGACCGCAATGGGAGAGCGGGATGACGCGTTCGTGGCCGATCTTTGCGGTGTTGTGTCTGGCGTTGTGGCTGGCAGCCAGTTACGGCGTGCGTTATGGATTGATGGAAGACGCCCGTTGGGTGGGCCTGTGCGCAGTGCCAGGGGCGCTCTGGCAGTGCGAGGTGCGTTCGTTGCTGGGCCTGGCGATTCACTTCCAGGTGATGGCCTGGGCGGCGCTGGGGCTGGCGCTGCTGGCCCAGGCCGTGCCCCGGCGGGGCGGCAGGTGGCTGGCGGGGCTGGCGCTGCTGTGCGCGATTCCGGCGCTGGTGCTGTATACCGCGAGCATCGCGGTGTTTGCGCTGGTGTTGGCCGGCTTGCGGTTGGTCAGGGCCTGATCGCGGGGCAAGCCCGCTTGCACAACGACAGCCAGGACAGTGGCTGGGTGCGAGCGCGCTTGCCGCGCGATGGCGTTACCCCAGGCGCAACCGCAGGCTGCGCCACAAGGCGCCGACCATCAGCACGCTGACCAGCGCCCAGCCCCAGGCTTGCTGGTTGGCCAGCCCCTCGCGCCACAACTGGGGCGCTATGCCGGCAGCGACGATGAACGCCAGCAACGCCACCTCCGCCCGCCGCGCCGGCACCGGCCGCAGCAGATAAACCACCGCCGGCAGCAGCAGCGCGGCACTGGGGAAGCTGCGGTAGCGCGGGTCGAACACCAGCGCCAGCATGCTGACCGCCGCGGCGAAGCCTGCGGCCAGCAGCCAGCTGCCGGCGCGCGCCTCGAGCCAGGCGAACAGCCGTTGCCGCCAGCCCTCGCGGCGGGCCAGGGCCAAGGCCGTGTGGGCCAGCACCAGCAGGTTCAAGCCGGCCAGCGCCAGTGCCCACAGCCACTCCCCGGCGAAACGCGCGTTGGTCCGCATCAGTTCGCCCCACAGCCCCAGGCTGGCGGCGCCCAGCGCCCCGAGCAGGGGCAGCAGCAGGGCGGCGCGGCGATCCGCCGGGCGCCCGGCCAAGGCCAGGGTGGCCAGCAACAGCAGTGCGCTGGCCAGCCACCATTGCGGCCACCGCGCCAGGTTGCTCACCGGCCCTTCGAGCACGCCCTTGTCCTGGCGGTCGGCATCGTACAGGCCCCAGTAACCCCCTACCGCGCCTTCGCTGGCGCGTTTCCACGGCTGGTCGAAGGCCTCGATCAAGTTGTAGCGCCAGCCATTGGCCTCGGCCAGGGCGACGAAACCACGGATGAAACGTGCCTCGTTGGCCCGGCTCGGCACTGCGGTCTCGCGCTGGCGGCCTTCGCTGGGCCAGCCGGTTTCGCCGATCAGCACATCCTTGGGCGCGAAACGCTTGCCGAACACCTGGCGCACCTCGGCGACATGGGCCAGCGCCGCGTCGATGCCGTGCGGATCGTCCTCCCAGTAGGGCAGCAAGTGGATGGTCAGAAAGTCCACCGCCGGCGCCACCTCGGGGTGTTGCAGCCAGAACTCCCAGACATCGGCATAGGTCACCGGCACCGGCACCTGGCTTTTGACCTTGGCGATCAGCGCGGCCAGGCGTTGGCCGGTGACCTCCTTGCGCAGCAGCGCCTCGTTGCCGACGATCACCGCGCTGACCACATCTGGGTTGGCCTTGGCGGCGGCGATCAGCAGGTCGATTTCCTTGTCGGTGTCGATCGGGTTGGCGTTGACCCAGGCGCCGAGCATCACTTTCAGGCCGTGCTTGCGCGCCAGCGCTGGGATCGCCTCGAGGCCAGCCTGTGAATAGGTGCGGATGCACTGGAAACGCTCGGCGAGCAGGGCCAGGTCGGCGTCCATGCGTGCTGGGCGCAAGCGAAACGGCTGGTCGAACGGCGACTGGTCCTTGTCGAACGGGGTGTAGGAGGCGCATTGCAGCTTGTGCGCCGGGCTGGCGGCGTCGGCCAGGTGCACGGGCCTGCCCAGGCCATGCCAGAGGGCGCCCAGGCCAAGCATGGCCAGCAGGCAGGCGAACAGGTAGGGGGTGCGCGACATCGGGCGGTCCATCGTCGAATTCGGATACGGGGCCGCTGTGCCGCCCCAAGGGCCTGTGATAGTAGCCCGGCGCCAAGCCTTTGGCATGCAAGGATCGCGCAGGGCCACCGCGCGCGATGGCGTTAATGGCACAGTGCTGTCGCTGATCGTTCGCTGGAGGTCGCTGACAGAGCAGGTCGCCCTTGGGGGCAGGTCGATGATGCACTCTCCAAGACCTGACGAGGGGATGCCTTGATGACGATTACAAGAATGCGACGTTTCCTGGGCGTGGGCACCGCCCTGGTATTGGCCATGAGCACCGCGCAGGCAATGGCCAAGGAAGTGAGCATCGGTTACGTGGACGGCTGGTCGGACAGCGTGGCGACCACCAACGTGGCCGCCGAAGTGATCAGGCAGAAACTCGGCTACGACGTGAAGCTGCAGGCGGTGGCCACCGGCATCATGTGGCAGGGTGTGGCCACCGGCAAGCTGGATGCCATGCTGTCGGCGTGGCTGCCGGTGACCCACGGCGAGTATTGGGCCAAGAACAAGGACAACGTGGTCGACTACGGCCCCAACTTCAAGGATGCCAAGATCGGCCTGATCGTCCCCGAGTATGTCAAGGCCAGCAGCATTGCCGACCTCAAGACCGACACCAGCTTCAAGCAGAAGATCGTCGGCATCGACGCCGGCTCCGGGGTGATGCTCAAGACCGAGCAGGCGATCAAGGACTACGAGCTGACGGGCTACAAGCTCACCGCCAGTTCCGGCGCGGCGATGACTGCCGAGCTGGGGCGCTCCTACGCCAAGCAGCAGTCCATCGCGGTGACCGGCTGGGTGCCGCACTGGATGTTCGCCAAGTGGAAGCTGAAGTTCCTCGAGGACCCCAAGGGCGTCTATGGCGCGGCCGAGACGGTCAACAGCATCGGCAGCAAGGAACTGGCGAGCAAGGCACCGGAAGTGGCCGAGTTCCTGAAGAAATTCCAGTGGCAGTCCAAGGACGAGATCGGCGAGGTGATGCTGGCGATCCAGGAGGGTGCCAAGCCTGAGGCCGCGGCGAAGGACTGGGTGGCCAAGCACCCGGAGCGGGTCAAGGAGTGGACGGGTAAATAAGCGGAAGCTGGGGTATGCCTATCGCGGGGCAAGCCCGCTCCCACGGATTTCGAAGTCCTGCGTGGGAGCGGGATTGCCCCGCAATGTACGATGGGTTGTTACCAAATCTGTAAAACACCGTTGCATCTAAGACTAAGGTCGTCTGGTTGGCGTCCAACGGCAGCATAAAGTGGAGTCGGGTTCTCCCTAATCTGTGCTGCTAGGACAAAAACAATGAACGACAGCATTTACCTCTCGATACAGAACAGCCCGCGCTTCAAGGAGCTGGTCACCAAGCGCGAGCGCTTCGCCTGGATCCTCTCGGCGATCATGCTCGGCCTCTACTGCGCCTTCATCCTCCTCATCGCCTATGGCCCGCATCTGCTGGGTGCCAAGTTGAGCCCCGATTCGTCGATCACCTGGGGCATTCCCCTGGGCGTCGGCCTGATCGTCTCGGCGTTCGTGCTCACCGCCATCTATGTGCGCCGCGCCAACGGCGAGTTCGATGAATTGAACAAGGCGATCCTCGAGGAGGCCAAGCAATGATCCGTCACGCCAAAACCCTGGCCGTTCTGGCCTGCGGCGCTTTCGCACCCGCCGTGTGGGCCGCCGACGCCCTGACCGGCGAGGTGCACAAGCAGCCGCTGAACGTCTCGGCGATCGCCATGTTCGTGGCCTTCGTCGCCTTCACCCTGGGGATTACCTACTGGGCTTCCAAACGCAACAAGTCGGCGTCTGACTATTACGCCGCCGGTGGCCGCATCACCGGTTTCCAGAACGGCCTGGCGATTGCCGGCGACTACATGTCGGCGGCCTCGTTCCTGGGCATCTCGGCGCTGGTGTTCACCTCCGGCTACGATGGCCTGATCTACTCCATCGGCTTCCTGGTCGGCTGGCCGATCATCCTGTTCCTGATCGCCGAACGCCTGCGCAACCTGGGCAAGTACACCTTCGCCGACGTCGCCTCGTACCGCCTCGGGCAAAAAGAGATCCGCACCCTGTCGGCCTCGGGCTCGCTGGTGGTGGTGGCCTTCTACCTGATCGCGCAGATGGTCGGTGCCGGCAAGCTGATTCAGCTGCTGTTCGGCCTGGACTACCACGTGGCGGTGATCCTGGTCGGCATCCTGATGTGCCTGTACGTGCTGTTCGGCGGCATGCTCGCCACCACCTGGGTGCAGATCATCAAGGCAGTGCTGTTGCTGTCGGGCGCCAGCTTCATGGCGCTGATGGTGATGAAGCACGTCGGCTTCGACTTCAACACGCTGTTCTCCGAGGCGGTCAAGGTGCACGCCAAGGGCGAGGCGATCATGAGCCCGGGCGGCCTGGTCAAGGACCCGATCTCGGCGTTTTCGCTGGGCCTGGCGCTGATGTTCGGTACCGCTGGCCTGCCGCACATCCTGATGCGCTTCTTCACCGTCAGCGATGCCAAGGAAGCGCGCAAGAGCGTCCTCTACGCCACCGGCTTCATCGGCTACTTCTACATCCTGACCTTCATCATCGGCTTCGGCGCGATCCTGCTGGTCAGCACCAACCCGGACTTCAAGGACGCCGCCGGCGCCCTGCTGGGCGGCAACAACATGGCCGCGGTGCACCTGGCCGATGCGGTGGGCGGTAGCATCTTCCTCGGCTTCATCTCGGCGGTGGCCTTCGCCACCATCCTGGCGGTGGTCGCCGGCCTGACCCTGGCCGGTGCCTCGGCGGTGTCCCACGACCTGTACGCCAGTGTCTGGCGCAAGGGCAAGGCCAACGACAAGGACGAGATCCGCGTGTCGAAGATCACCACCGTCGCCCTGGGCGTGCTGGCGATCGGCCTGGGCATCCTGTTCGAAAACCAGAACATCGCCTTCATGGTCGGCCTGGCGTTCTCCATCGCTGCCAGCTGCAACTTCCCGGTGCTGCTGCTCTCGATGTACTGGAAGAAGCTGACCACCCGCGGCGCCATGATCGGCGGCTGGATGGGCTTGATCAGCGCGGTGGGCCTGATGGTCCTCGGCCCGACCATCTGGGTGCAGATCCTCGGTCACGACAAAGCCATCTACCCTTACGAGTATCCGGCGCTGTTCTCGATGATCATCGCCTTCGCCGGCATCTGGTTCTTCTCGGTCACCGACAAGTCCAAGGCGGCTGAAGACGAACGCGCGCTGTTCTTCCCACAGTTCGTCCGTTCGCAGACCGGCCTGGGGGCCAGTGGCGCCGTGTCGCACTGATCGGTTGCGCTGAACGTACAACGCCCCGGCTTCGGCCGGGGCGTTGTCGTTTCAGGGCGTCATATGTGGCCCAGCAATACCAGGATCAGCAGGATCACCAGCACCACGCCGACGATACCGGACGGGCCGTAGCCCCAGGCGCGGGAGTGGGGGAAGACCGGTAAGCCACCGATCAGCAGCAGGATCAGGATGATGATGAGGATCGTGGTCATGGTGGAGTCCTTGCGTGAGGGAAGGGCTGGGGCGCGCGAAGCCGGGCGCTTATGAATTCCGACCGGCGCCGGTGGGCAAAGATTCAATCCGTCGCCTGTGCCTGCACGCTGGATAGCCGCTTATTCAGCACCCTGATGCCACACCGCCGGCGAGCCTGTTGTGGCTAGACTCCAGGCCAATTCCACTGTTCAAGGCGCTTGACCATGCACAACCGAATGATGATCACCGGGGCCGGCTCCGGCCTGGGTCGCGAGATTGCCCTGCGCTGGGCCCGTGACGGCTGGCGCCTTGCCCTGGCCGACGTCAACGAGGCCGGCTTGAGCGAAACCCTGGCGCTGGTGCGCCAGGCCGGTGGCGACGGCTTCGTCCAGCGCTGCGATGTGCGCGACTACAGCCAGCTCACCGCCCTGGCCCAGGCCTGCGAGGAGAAGTTCGGCGGCATCGACGCGATCGTCAACAATGCCGGGGTGGCCGCAGGCGGTTTCTTCGCCGAGCTGTCCCTGGAGGACTGGGACTGGCAGATCGCGGTCAACCTGATGGGCGTGGTCAAGGGCTGCAAGGCATTCTTGGCGCAGCTCGAGCGCAGCCGCGGGCGGATCATCAATATCGCCTCGATGGCGGCCCTGATGCAGGGCCCGGGGATGAGCAACTACAACGTCGCCAAGGCCGGCGTGCTGGCGCTGTCCGAGAGCCTGCTGGTGGAACTGCGCCAGGTCGAGGTGGCGGTGCATGTGGTCTGCCCGTCGTTCTTCCAGACCAACCTGCTCGACTCGTTCCGCGGCCCGGACCCGGCGATGAAGGCCCAGGTCGGCAAGCTGCTGGAGGGCTCGCCGATCAGCGCTGCCGATATCGCCGAGCATATCCATGCCAAGGTCGCGGCGGGGGAGTTCCTCATCCTGCCGCACGAAGCCGGGCGCCAGGCTTGGCAAACCAAGTGCCAGGCGCCGCAGCGGCTGTATGACGAGATGGCCGAGATGGCGGTGAAAATGCGCGCGAAGCAGCGCAGAAACACGCATTAACAGGAATGATCTGTAGGAGTTATTACCGCGCTAGGTAGGGCAGGTCTATTTATCGGGCGAACGATTGAGTAGGTGAAAGGCCAGGGTGCAGTCTCCGGTTTTCCCATGAGCAGGAGGACTGGAACATGCTGGTAATCGGACGTGAAGTGGGCGAGGTGATCGTCATCGCAGATGACATCAGGATCCAGGTGATGGGTATCGAGCGCAGTGGCCAGGTGCGCTTCGGCATCATCGCTCCGCGCGAGGTGGAGGTGCACCGGGTCGAGGTGTACAAGCGGATCAAGGAGCAGGCCCAGGACAAGGCGCAAGCCTGAGGCCGGCTCAGTCGAGCAGTTCCCGTGGCACGTCGTGCTTGGCCAGCAACTGGCACTGCTGGCTGTCCATGTCGAACAGGATGAACGCCTGCCCCTTGGCCAGCGCCTGGCGCACCCGTAGCACGCGGGTTTCCAGCGGCGTGTCGTCGCCGTTGTCGGTGCCGTCGCGGGTGACGAAGTCCTCGATCAGGCGGGTCAGGGTTTCGGCTTCGAGTTGCTCGTGGGGGATCAGCATGGTCTGGGCGATGGTGGTGGGGAATGTGCGCATGCTACGTGAAATTGCATGAGCATGCTGTTTTAGGAGCCAGCCTTGCTGGCGAAGCAGGCGGCGCGAAGGATGGCACCGGCTGCGCCGGTGTTCGCCGGCAAGCCGGCTCCTACAACGGTTAAAGCCTGCAACACCTGTAGGAGCCAGCCTTGCTGGCGAAATTGGCGATGCGGTGCTCGCGGGTACAACCGCTCCCACAGGGCTCGCGCCGAACGGCATCAGCGATGCACCGGATACGCCGTGGTGTACTTCATCTGCTCCATGGCAAAGCTCGAGGTGATGTTCGACAGCCCGTCGGTGCTGGTGATCAGCTTCTTGTAGAAGCGGTCGTAGGCGCCGATGTCGCCCACCACCACCCGCAGCATGTAGTCCCAGTCGCCGGACATGCGGTACACCTCCATCACCTCCTCGAACGCCGTCACCGTGGCGGCGAACTGCGCCAGCCAGGCACTGTCGTGGCGCTGGGTCTTGAGCTGGACGAACACCGTCAGCCCCAGGCCCAGGCGCACCGGGTCGAGCAGGGCGACGCGGCCCTTGATGTAGCCGTCTTCCTCCAGGCGCTTGACCCGCTTCCAGCACGGCGTGGTCGACAGGTTGACCGCTTCGGCCAGGTCCTTGAGCGAGATCGAGGCGTCACGCTGGAGCAGGGTGAGGATGTGCTGGTCGAAACTGTCCATTGCGTGCTGCAGCCTGAAAAGAGAAAAAGTTTCCAGAGAGTAGCCGCTGGCACAGCGCATTGAAACCACCAGCGCCGTGGTGAGCGACAGTAACGTTCCGACAGCGCCGGGCCGGGGCGGATATGAGATAGTGGCGGTTTTCCATCCTCAGCCCATGGGCCCGAACATGTCCGACAAGCCGCGCAATTTCGCCACCCGTACCATCCACGCCGGCGAACAGTCCAGTGTCGCCGACAATGCCATCTTCCCGGCCATCGTCACCTCCAGCTCGTTCATCAAGCGCGGCCTGGACGACAACCCCGAATACGCCTACAGCCGGGTCGGCAACCCGACCCGGCATGCCTACGAAACCTGCGTCGCGGCGCTGGAAGAGGGCGTTGGCGCGGTCGCCTGCGCCTCGGGCGTCAGCGCCACCGCCACGGTGCTCGAGCTGTTGTCCAAGGATGCCCACGTGGTGGTGATGAACGGTGTCTACGGCGGTACCTTCCGCCTGCTGGAAGACTACCGCGGGCGCACCTCGGGGCTGACCACCACCTACGTCGACCTCAACGACACCGACGCCGTGGCGGCGGCGATCCGCCCGGACACGCAACTGATCTGGATCGAGTCGCCGACCAACCCGCTGCTGCACCTGGTGGACATCAAGGCGGTCTGCGACCTGGCCCGCGCCCGCGGTGTGCTGACCTGCATCGACAACACCTTCTGCTCGCCGTGGAACCAGCAGCCGATCACCCTGGGCGTGGACCTGGTGATGCACTCGGCGAGCAAGTACATCGGCGGCCACTCCGACCTCACCGGCGGCGTGGTGGTGGCGGCCAACCACGAACTGCTGGGGCGTCTGCGCAAGATCAGCATGGCGGTCGGCGCGATCCAGGGGCCGTTCGACTGCTACCTGGCCTTGCGCGGACTCAAGACCCTCGACGTGCGCATGGAGCGCCAGAGCGCCAACGCGCTGCGCGTGGCGCAGTTCCTCGAGCAGCACCCGCAGGTCGAGCAGGTGTTCTATCCGGGGCTCGAGAGCCATCCGCAGCATGCCCTCGGCAAGCGCCAGATGCGTACCGGCGGCGCGGTGGTGGCCCTGCGCATCAAGGGCGATCGGGCCGCGGTCAACCGCCTGGTCGAGGCGCTGTCGATCTTCGTACTGGCCGACTCGCTGGGCGGGGTGGAGAGCATGATCAACCACTCCTGGAGCATGTCGCACAACTCCCTGAGCCCGGAGCAGAAGGGGGCGATGGGGATCAGCGAGAACCTGCTGCGGTTGTCGGTGGGGATCGAGGACTATCGCGATCTGATCGAGGATCTGCAGACGGCGCTGCAGGCTTCGGCCCAGGCGTGAACGTCGGGAGCTTCTAGGCCCGTGGGCGCCGGCCTTGCGGGCGTTGCAGGCAACGCAGTGGATGGCACCGGCCTTGCCGGTGTTCGCCGGCAAGGCCGGCTCCTACAGGGGGATGCGTTCCCTTGAAGGAGTCGATTCAGGATTTGGGCGGATGGACGATCCTTTCGATCTTGTCCTTGAGCAGCAAGCGTTCCCTGCGCAGCAGATTGACCGTGTCGTCATTGGTGCCGTTGCCTTCGGCGGCTACCACTTCCTTGTCCTTGGCGTTGTATTCCTTGTGCAGCTTGTGCAGGTCGTGGTCCTTGTCGATGAGGGCCTGGAACTGCTCGGCGGAAACGTGCAGGTCTGCGAGCAAATCATGCGGAACGGGCATTTCTTCACCTCTCTGGCGGGTTGTCGAACGAGCCTGAACCCTGAGGATAGTCGCCTTTGCCCCATTGCGGGACTGGGGTAGGCTGTCGCATCCTCCTGCGTGAACGGAACCCGCACCATGCCTCACTTGAACCTCGAATACAGCGACAACCTGCGCGACCTCAAGGTCGACGTGCTGTTGCTGCGCCTCAACCACGCCCTGGTCGGCAGCGGCCAGTTCGCCGAGGAACTGGACATCAAGAGCCGCGCCCAGGCCTTCGCCCAGTACCGCGTCGGCACCGCGCCGGGCGAGCGGGCGTTCGCCCATGTGCGCTTGGCGATCCTCAGCGGCCGCTCCGAGCAGGTCAAGCAGCAGCTGGCCAGCAGCCTGCTCGAGGTGCTGCACGAGGCGGTCCCCGCCCAGGCCGGGCTGGACATCCAGCTGTGCGTGGAAGTGCTGGACATCGACCGCGCGCCGTACGCCAAGCTTCGCCTGCCGGGCTGAATGGCGGCTCAATGAAAGTTGTTTAATCCATGAAAGACGTCAATCCAGCAATTCGTTGGCGTCTTTTTCACAAAAAATTGATGCTCGCATTCCTAAAGTTCGCGCAACTTCCCAACCTGCCCGTGCGGGCCTGTTGGCCGCTGTTGAACCTTTAATGCGAATGCCATGCTCACACTTAAATCCCTGCGGACTGAATGGGTCACGTTGCTGGCCAGCCTGTACCTGCTGATCGGCATGAACTTGTTTCTCTGGGAACACCTCGAAGCCATTGTGCCGCCCGGCATGGTGGGGCTGTGGCTGAGCCTGGCCTTCGCGGTAATGATGCTGTTCGCGTTCAATCTTATTCTCACCTTGTTGGCGTTTCGTTATGTATTGAAGCCGGTGCTGATTGTATTGTTCCTGAGCGGCGCGGCGGTCGCTTACTTCATGAACCAATACGGCGTACTTATAGATGCCGGCATGTTTCGCAACGTTGCCGAAACCAATGCCGCGGAAGTCCGCGACCTGCTGTCGTTGAAGTTTGCCTTGTATATCCTGCTGCTTGGCGTATTGCCGTCGCTGCTGGTATGGAAGGCCAACATCGCCTATCGGCCCTGGCACCGCGAGTTGCTGGGCAAGCTGGTGGTCAGCGGCGCCTGCGTGGCGGCGCTGGGCTCGGTGGCGCTGGTCAATTACCAGGGGCTTTCCTCGCTGTTGCGCAACCACCATGAACTGCGCCTGATGCTCACCCCGAGCAATATCGTCGGTGCTTCGTTCGGCTACGTTCGCGAACAGATCGGCAGCGCCGCCCAGCCCTTCCAGGCCTATGGCGAAGATGCTCGCCGCGATGCCGCCTGGCAGCACCATGCACGCAAGTCGCTGACAGTGCTGGTGGTGGGCGAGAGTGCCCGGGCGGACAACTTCGGCGTGCTTGGCTATGCCCGCGACACTACTCCGCAACTGGCCAAGGAACAGGGCTTGCTGAGCTTCACCGACGTGCATTCCTGCGGTACCGAGACCGCCGTGTCGGTGCCGTGCATGTTCTCCGGCATGGGCCGCAAGGACTATGTGCCCAGCGTGGCGAAGAACCGCGAGGGGTTGCTCGATATCCTCCAGCGCGCCGGCCTGGCGGTGCAGTGGCGTGACAACCAGAGCGGCTGCAAGGGCACCTGCGACCGAGTGCAGTTCATCGATGTCAGCAACCTCAAGGATCCGACCCTGTGCGCCAGCGGCGAATGCCATGACCAGATCCTGCTGCAGGGCCTCGCCGAGCTGATCGACAACCTCGGCCAGGACACCGTACTGGTGCTGCATCAAATGGGCAGCCATGGCCCGGAGTACTTCAAGCGCTACCCGGCCGGCGCCGAGGCGTTCACCCCGGTGTGCCGCAGCAACGCGTTGAACCAATGCAGCGAGCAGGAAATCGTCAATGCCTACGACAACACCTTGCGCTATACCGACCAGGTGCTGGCCTCGTTGATCGATACCCTGCGCGCCAAGCAGGACAAGGTCGACACCGCGATGATCTACCTGTCCGACCATGGCGAGTCGCTGGGCGAGTACAACCTGTTCCTGCACGGCACGCCGTACATGATGGCGCCCGACCAGCAGAAGCACGTGCCGCTGCTGGCCTGGTTCTCCGACAGCTACCAGCAGGATTTCGGCCTGGACACCGATTGCCTGGCCAAGCTGCGCGATGCGCCGTTGTCCCAGGACAACCTGTTCCACTCGATGCTCGGCCTGTTGCAGGTGCGCACCGGGGTCTACCAGCAGTCGCTGGACCTGTTTGCCGGCTGCCGCCCCTGGCTGGCGGCCGATCGCTGACCGCCACCGCGGTCGGTACCAAGGATGGCGTGGCTTGCGAGGTTTCACCCAGAGCGCCCGCGCCGTATATACTGCGCGCCAATGTTAGTGGGAGAGCCTCGTGGCCATCGATATTCACTGGATCCGTGACGACCAGACCCTGGCCGAGCACTGCCAAAGCTGGCGCGAACTGCCTTTCGTGGCGCTCGACACCGAATTCATGCGGGTCGATACCTTTTACCCGAAGGCCGGGCTGATCCAGATCGGCGATGGCCAGCGGGCCTTCCTCATCGACCCGTTGCTGATCCGCGACTGGCAGCCGCTGGCCGGGCTGCTCGAGGACAGCGGCGTGGTCAAGGTGCTGCACGCCTGCAGCGAAGACCTCGAGGTGTTGTTGCGCCTGACCGGCAAGCTGCCGCAACCGCTATTCGACACGCAACTGGCCGCAGGCTACCTGAACATCGGATTCTCGATGGGCTATTCGCGCCTGGTCCAGGACGTGCTGGGCATCGACCTGCCCAAGGGCGAGACCCGCTCCGACTGGCTGCAACGCCCGCTGTCGGACACCCAGGTCAGCTACGCCGCCGAGGATGCGGTGCACCTGGCAGAACTGTTCACCGCGCTGCGCCCGCGATTGTCCGATGACAAGTACGCCTGGGTGCTCGAGGACGGTGCCGAGCTGGTCGCCGCGCTGCGCCGCGAAGTCGAGCCCGAGACCCTGTACCGCGACGTCAAGCTGGCCTGGAAGCTGGGCGGCCAGCAGCTGGCGGTGCTGCGCGAGCTGTGTGCCTGGCGCGAGCGCGAAGCCCGCAGCCGCGATGTGCCCCGCAACCGTATCCTCAAGGAGCACTCGCTGTGGCCCATGGCCAAGAGCCAGCCCGACTCACTGTCGGCCCTGGCGAAAATCGACGAGATGCACCCAAGGACCATCCGCCAGGACGGCGAACAGCTCATCCAGCTGATCAAGCGTGCCGCCGCGCTGCCGCAGGAGCAGTGGCCAGCGCCGCTGCCCGAGCCGCTGCCGATCGAGGCCGCCGGCATCCTCAAGCGCCTGCGCGCCATCGGCCAGGCCGAGGGCGAGCGCCTGGGCATCGCCCCGGAGCTGATGCTGCGTAAAAAAGCCCTCGAAGCGCTGCTCAGGAGCGGCTACCCCAACGGCCCCTATCAACTGCCCGATGCCCTGCGCGGCTGGCGCCGCGAGCGCATGGGCCAGGCCCTGCTGGACGACCTGGCGGGCGCCGGAGATTCCCGATGAAACGCATTTGCTCCATCTACAAAAGCCCACGCAAGAACGAGATGTACCTCTACGTGCTCAAGGCCGACGGCCTGGCCCGCGTGCCCGAGGCGTTGCTGCCGTTCTTCGGCACGCCGCTGCACGCCTTCGACCTGGTGCTGACCCCCGAGCGCAAGCTGGCCCGCGAGGACATCGCCAAGGTTCTGGAAAACCTCGACAACCAGGGCTACCACCTGCAGATGCCGCCGCCGGAAGACGACTACATCGAGCACCTGCCCGAAGAGCTGCTGCGCCGCAACGACCCGGCCTGAGCCGGGCCGCGCGCCTGTCCCTGCGGCCCGCCTGGCGGGCCGCTTTCGTTGTTTGCCAAGGTTGTGTTTGCCCATGCGTGTTCTGATCGCTGAACAGGATCATGCCCACTATGCTCGCCTGCTGGGCGAGCTGGCACCGGACCTGGAGGTCCTGACCAGCGGCGATTCCGCCGAACTGGCGCGCTTCGCCCCGCAATGCCCGGTCTGGCTGGGCCAGCCGGACCTGCTGGCCAGCCTGCTGCGCCAGGGCCACAAGCCCGTTTGGATGCAGTCGACCTGGGCTGGCATCACCCCGCTGTTGGCCGACGGCTTGCCGCGTGATTATCGCCTGACCCGCGCCGTGGGTATCTTCGGCCAGGTGATGGCCGAATACATGCTCACCTATATGCTCGGCCATGAGCGCGAAGTGCTGTCGCGCCTGGTCAGCCAGGTCGAGCGGCGCTGGGATGACCGCCCAGGGCGCACCCTTGAAGGGCGTCGGGTGCTGATCGTCGGTACCGGCGATATTGGCCAGCGGGTGGCTGAGTTCCTGCAACCCTTCGGCGTCGAGCTGTACGGCGTGGCCAGCAGCGCCCGCGCGCAGGCGCCGTTCGTCGAGGTAGCCGGGCTCGAGCAACTGCCGCGTCTGGTTGGCCAGGTCGACTACGTGCTCAACCTGTTGCCCGATACCCCGGCCACGCACGATCTGTATGACGCGGCGCTGTTCAAGTGCTTCCAGCCCAGCGCGCTGTTCATCAATGCCGGGCGTGGCGTGGCGGTGGTCGATGCCGACCTGGTCGAGGCGCTCAAGCAGGGGCATCTGGCCGGGGCGGTGATCGATGTCTGCCGCCAGGAGCCGCTGCCGCAGCGCCATCCGTTCTGGACCGCCTGGGGGCTGCTGCTGACCGGCCACAGCTCGGCGCCGACCTCGCCGCTGGCGATGGCGCGGTTGTTCGTCGACAATGCGCAGGCGTACGCGGCAGGGCAGGGGTTGCGTGGCGAAGTGGATTTCGCCCGCGGTTATTGAGGCAAGCCACACGTTGTAGGAGCCAGCCTTGCTGGCGAACCAGGCAACGCGGTGCATGACACCGCGTTGCCGCTGTTCGCCAGTTGCGCGCTGGCGCCTGCAAAGGTCGCGTTACAAGCTGAACTCGCCTTCGGCCGCCAGCTCGCTCAGCGGCCGGCGCGGGCTTGGCATCTCGCGGGCCTGCAGCGCTTCGGCCAGGGTCGCCTTGTCGCCCAGCTTGCCGATCGCCACCATGGCATGCAGCGCGTAGCCCTCGGGGATCTTCAGCTCGCGGCGGGCCAGGTCCTGGTCGAAGCCGGCCATGCCGTGGGTGTGCCAGCCGCTGATGCTGGCTTGCAGCGCCAGGTGACCCCAGGCGGAACCGGTGTCGAAGGTGTGCCACAGGGCGGGTTTTTCTTCATCGGAGCCGGGCGCGGCGAAGGTGGTCTTGGAGAGGATCAGCACCAGCGCCGAGGCGTGCTGCGCCCAGCTGCGGTTGAATTCGTTGAGGATATCCAGGTAGCGCGTCCAGCTTGGCGTGTCGCGGCGCGCGTAGAGGAAGCGCCACGGCTGCGAGTTGTAGGCCGAAGGCGCCCAGCGCGCGGCTTCGAGGAAGCTCAACAGGGTCTGCTGGCTGATCGGCTCGTCGCTGAAGGCACGGGGCGACCAGCGGTTGATGAACTGCTCGTTGATGGCATAGTCGGCGATGCGTGGGGTGGCGCTCATGGCTGCTCCTGCAAGGGCGGGGTCAAAGACCGCACGCTACTGTGTCCGGCGAGCACTGACAAGCGGTCTGGCATTGCCGCCGGACTGCCTCTAGACTGGCGCCGCCGCGCGCCGCGGATTGAAGTTGACTGCAGGAAACCGTGTGATGATCGCCGATACCGCGCCCTTCTGGCGGCGCAAGACCCTCGAGCAGCTCGACGCCCAGGAGTGGGAGTCGCTGTGTGACGGCTGTGGCCTGTGCTGCTTGCAGAAGCTCGAGGACGAAGAGGACAACAGCGTCTATTACACCAGCATTGCCTGCAAGCTGCTCGACCTCGGCACCTGCGCGTGCAGCGACTACCCCAACCGCTTCCAGCAGGTGCCCGACTGCATCCAGCTGACCCCGGGCAAGGCCGACCAGTTCAAGTGGTTGCCGCCCACCTGCGGTTACCGCCTGGTCAGCGAAGGCCAGGACCTGCCGGCCTGGCATCACCTGGTGTGCGGGGATCGCCAGCAGGTGCATGAGCAGCGCATTTCCCGGTCAGGGCGGATGCTCAGTGAACAGGACGTGGATGAAGACGACTGGGAAGACCACCTGATCTTTCGCGCGGGCTGAGCCTCGCGGCTACAAGGAGTTTCGCTATGCGTCGCCCGCTGTTGATGGTGCTTGGCCTGCTGCTCAGTACGCAGGCGCTGGCGAAGAAAGTCGACCTCGATTACCAGGTGCGCCTGCTGCCGCAGAGCGGCCAGGCCGAGGTGCGCCTGACCCTGGCCGAGGGCAGCGCGGTGCGTAGCCTGGACTTCGACCTGGGCAAGACCAATGCCTACAGCGACTTCCTTGCCGATGGCCAGTGGCAGGTGCACAACGGGCGCGGCGTCTGGCGTCCGGCACCGGGCAAGACCAGCCTCAGCTACCGGGTACTGCTCGACCAGCAACCCAGGGGCGGCGCCCACGAGGCGCGGATCACCGCACACTGGGCACTGTTTCGTGGCGATCAGCTGGTACCGCCGGCGCGCCTTGACCAGCAGGATGGTACCGAGCTGGTGTCGCGCCTGGCCTTCGATCTGCCGGCGGGCTGGAAGAGCGTCGAGACCGCCTGGCCACGCATTGGCCGGCAAAAGTTTCGCATCGATGATGTCTCGCGTCTGTTCGACCGCCCCACCGGCTGGATGCTGGCCGGCAACCTCGGCAGCCGCCGCGCCCGCCTGGGCGATACCGAGGTGACCGTCGCCGCGCCGCAAGGGCAGGGCATGCGGCGCATGGACACGCTGACCTTGCTGACTTTCGTCTGGCCGCAGTTGCAGGCGGTATTCCCGCGCAATCCGGCCAAGCTGCTGCTGGTCGGTGCCCGCGACGAGATGTGGCGTGGCGTGCTGCCGGGCAACAACTCGCTGTACGTGCACAGTGGCCGGCCGCTGGTCAGCGAGAACGGCAGCAGCCCGGTGCTGCGCGAGCTGGTGCAGTTGTTCGCCCAGATCAACGACCGCGACGGCAGTGACTGGCTCGGCGAGAGCCTGGCCGACTATTACGCCACCGAGCTGTTGCGCCGTGCCGGGGGCATGAGCGACGACCGTTACGAGGCGTCGCAGGCGCGCCTGCACAAGTTGGGCGACAAGGTGAACCACCTCAAGGGCACCAAGGCCACCCCCGCGCAGGTGGCCCGTGGCGTGTTGCTGCTGCAGGCGCTGGACCGTGAGATCCGCCTGCACAGCCACGACAAGCGCTCGCTGGACGATGTCGCCCGGGCGCTGATGCGCCTGTCAAGCGTCAGCACCGCGGAGTTCGTGCAGATCAGCGAGAACGTGCTTGGGCGCCAGTCCGATGTGTTGCAGGGCAAGGTGTTGCGCTAGGCGCGGGTCTTTGTTCGCGGGGCAAGCCCGCTCCCACGCGGTGGCGCCCTTGTGCCTGGGATGCATTCATCCGCCAGTCACTGTCGCGGTACGGGTCGCCGCTTCGGCGCTGGCCTGCAGGGCCTTGAGTTCCGCCGCCCCGCGTTCGATGTCGCGGTGCAGGCGCAGGTACTCGGCGCGATGGCGTTGCCACCAGGCCTTGGTCGAGCAATGCCCGCTCAGGCCTCGGGTCAGGGCCAGGCCACCCACGGCGACCTGCAGCATGCCCAGCAGGCCGCCATGGCGTAGGCCCTTGGTGATCATCAACGCGCCCCCAGCCAGAGAACTGAAGCGCTCCAGGCCATGGACATTGGGTTGCGGTGCATCCGTTGTGGCGTGGAAATCGTGCATTGCCGGGGCCTCCTCAGGTCGGTGATGTTCAGCAGACGCTGGCGGGCATACGAGCGTTCACTTTTATTGCCTGGGCGGCACCCCGGCCAACTCCGAGTCTCATGAACATATAAGTTGCTGTTGCTCTGCTTTTGATTGCTTCTAAGCGCGCGATAGGTGTTCTTGCATAGTGGGGCGAGGGCTGTTGATCGCGCGAGGGCCACCAGGCGCTGCATGGTTTACGGCGGGTGGCCCACGCGCGATCAATGCTTGCCGCTCCGGCCTCCTGAAGTCGCGAAGTTACGCGCGGCGCCTGCACTGACGCAGCTGTCGCTCACTGGGTTTGGCGTTAGCCTCTTAATCGGCATCGGCAACCGGGCAGTTCCAGCGGGTGCAGGAGGACACAGCTGTAGGAGCCGGCCTTGCCGGCGAAAGGGCCTGACCGGCCTACTTGAACTTCGGCCCCGAGCGGGTATTGAGGCCCTTGGCCATGCGGTCATACAGCACCACGTTGACCGTCGCCGCAAGGTTCATGCAACCCTGGGTCGGGATGTAGATGGTCTCTTCGCACCAACCACGCACGTCCTCGCTCAGCGAGCCATCCTCAGGCCCGAAGATATAGATCGCCCGGTCCGGGTGGGTGTATTCGGGCAGAGGCCGCGCACCTTCCACCAGCTCTACCGCCACCGGCGTGCAGCCCAACGGAATGATGCGTTGCAGGTCGTCGATGCCGATCAGCGGGATGTCGTAGTGCACCCGCTTGGTGTCGGTGACGAAATCGCGGGCGCGCTCATAGCGCTTGCCGGTGTAGAACACCGAGTTGACGCCATAACAGCCTGCCGCGCGCATCACCGAGCCGACGTTCTCGGCCGATTTGGGGTTGAACAGGCCGATGCAGCTGTACCGTTTGTTCGCCACGTGTCGGGGCCCTTCGCAAAAAAAGCGCGATTATACGGGCTTGCCGACACGCCGGGGGCGGCAATCGACGGTCAGTCCTTCTTCATCAGCGCGGCGAGGCCGGCGAACGGGTTGTGGGTGGCCACGGCAACCTTCGGCGTGCTCAGCGAACCTTCGCTGAAATATTGCTGGTCGGTGTAGCGGGCGTGCTCGTTGTCGTGGCAGTACAGGCACAGCAGCTCCCAGTTGGAGCCATCCTGTGGGTTGTTGTCGTGGTTGTGGTCACGGTGGTGCACGGTCAGTTCCGACAGGCGCTTGCCGGAGAACTCACGGGTGCAGCGGCCGCAGACGTGAGGGTACATTTTCAGCGCCTTGTCGCGGTAGCCCATTTCCTTGTCGCGCTTGGCGTCGGCGAGGATACGGTCGAGGCGGGCGGTGGCGTCGGAGGTGGAACTCATGGTGTTACCTTTTTTCTAATCGGGGCAATGACGGTTATGTTCTTGAGTCTAGCGCGCCAGTCGGGCGGGCGGACAGGCAAAAATGCGCCATTGGGCATAGCCTGTAGGAAGGTTTCTGACAGGAGGCTGCAGATGCTGCATGCAATCCTCGCCGCACTATTGCTTGGCGCAGTGCCGTTGGCCGATGCTGCAGGTCAGCAGCGGCCGCTCACGACCGTCCCGGGGGCACCGGGGACGCCGACGCCGACACCCTACCCGCAGATCACCCCGAGCACGCCGCCCAAGGCCGGCGCCAACCGGCCCGGTGCGCCGTTGTTGCCTCCGATGCCGGTGCCGGGGCCGCCCAAGGACCAGCCGTTGCCGGGCTTGCAGCCGACGCCACCGCAGCCAGCGCCCAAGGCCGACTAAACCTGCTGCGACAGGCGCTGGCCGTCCTGCATGCGCAGGCGCTTGGACAGCGCCACGGCCAGTGCGCGGATGATTCGCGCGGCAATCCGTGGCGCTTCGTTGAGCATCCTTTCCAGCGAGTCCTTGCCCAGGGTCAGCAGTTGGCAGTCGCTGGCGGCCACGCAGGTGGCCGAGCGGCGTTCGCCGTCGAGCACGGCCATCTCGCCGAAGGCGCGGCCCTTGCGCAGGGTGGCGATCTCCACCAGGGCGCCGCTGGCGTCGGTCTTGCGCACCGAAACCACGCCGCGGTGGAGGATGCACATGAAGGTGCCAGCGTCGCCTTCGCTGAACAGGGTCTGGCCCTGGGCGACGGCGGTGAGGCTGAAGTAGCCGGCGGCGGCGAGGAAATCACCGGGCTGCAGGGTGTCGAACAGGCCGCAGTCCATGAGCATGTCGCGGATTTCGGCGTTCAGGTGCTGGGTGTCGGGCATGTGTTGTTGTGCTCACCGGGTGCTGTCCTGGAATTGTCGGGGCTGCTGCGCAGCCCTTTCGCGACACGAGGCCGCTCCCACAGGCATAGCGCGGAATCTGTGGGAGCGGCCTTGTGTCGCGAAACGAGGGCAAAGCCCTCGCCGTTGCGCACCCTATGACAACGAAAATCGCGTTTTACACCACGCCCAGTTCATTGAAGACGAAAGCATATTCCAGCGCCACGTCGCGCAGCCCCTGGTAGCGCCCGCTCATGCCCCCGTGGCCGGCGCCCATCTCGGTCTTGAGCAGCAGCAGGTTGTCGTCGGTCTTGCGCGTGCGCAGGCGTGCCACCCACTTGGCCGCTTCCCAGTACTGCACGCGGCTGTCGTTGTAGCCGGCGATCACCAGCATGGCCGGGTAGGCCTGGGCCTTGACGTTCTCATAGGGGGCGTAGGCCTTGATCCGCGCGTACACCTCTGGCTCCTCGGGGTTACCCCACTCGTCGTACTCGGTGACGGTCAGCGGCAGCTCGGGGTCGAGCATGGTGTTGAGCACATCGACGAATGGCACTTCGGCGATGGCGCAACGGAACAGCTCCGGGCGCAGGTTGAGCACCGCGCCCATCAATAGGCCGCCGGCACTGCCGCCGCTGATGGCCAGGCGCTCGCGGGTGGTCACGCCCTCGGCGATCAGGTGCTCGGCACAGGCGATGAAGTCGTCGAAACTGTTGTGCTTGTGTGCCTGCTTGCCGGCCCGGTACCAGGCCTCGCCCAGCTCGCCGCCGCCGCGCACATGGGCAATGGCGAAGGCCACGCCGCGCTCCAGCAGGCTCAGGCGGGCATGGGAAAACCACGGGTCGAGGCTTTCGCCGTAGGCGCCGTAGCCGTAGAGGTACAACGGTACGCACTGGCCCTCGTCGGCGCGGCGGCGCACCAGGCTGATCGGCACCCGGGTGCCGTCCTTGGCCACCGCCCACAGGCGCTGGCTGATGTAGTCGTCGGCGTCGAACGCACCCAGTACCGGGGTCTGCTTGAGCACCTGCTGCTCACCCGTGGCCAGTTCCAGCTGGCGTACCTGGGCCGGGCGGTTGAGCGCCTCGTAGCGCAGGCGGATGCGGGTGCTGGCGAATTCCAGGCTGTCCTGCACGTAGAGGCTGTAGGCCGCGTCCGGCAGCTCGACGCGGTAGGCCGGCAACCCCTGTGGGTGCACCTCGATGATCGGCAGGCCGCCTTCGCGCAGGCTCAGGGCCAGCGCCGAGGCATTGAGGCTGAGCCCTTCGAGCATGACGTCGTCGCGGTGCGGTACCAATACCTGCCACTGCTCGCGGGTCGGCACGCTGTCGGCCGGCGCATGGTACAGGGCGAAGTTGATGCCGGCCTGGTTGCTGCGCACGAACCAGCGCCACTGACCGTCGAGCTGGCCGTGGTCGGGGAAGTATTCGTGGCCTTCGACCCGCGGCGCCAGGCAGGTGAAATCAGCCTGCGGCGTGGCGGCATCGAGTACCCAGGCCTCGCTGGTGGTCTTGCTGTTGAGCAGCAGCACCAGCTGGCGCTCGGAGCTGGCGCGGTAGCAGTGCAGGAAGAAGCGCCCGTCGGGCTCCTCGAACACCGTGACGGCGCCAGCCTCGCCCAGGGTGTGGCGACGCAGGCGCCAGGGGCGATGCGTGTCGTCCAGTTCGGCGAAGAACAGCGTCTGGCTGTCATTGGCCCAGGTCATGCTGCCATCGCAGTCGTCGAAGGGCAGGGTGGTCAGCGCGCCGCTGGCCAGGTCCTTGACGTACAGGGTGTAGATTTCGTCGCCGCTGGTGTCCAGGCTGTAGGCCAGCAGGCGGTGGTCAGGGCTGACGCTGAACGCGCCGAGGGAAAGAAAGCCGCCATTGGCCAAGGCGTTGGGATCGAGCAGCAGCTCCTCGTGGCTTGCATCGACGGTGTTGCTGTCGTCGGCCGGGCGCGGGCAGCGATAATGGCGTGGGTATTCGTCGCCCGCGGTGGTGCGGGTGTAGTAGAGGTATGGGCCCCAGGGCGAGGGCAGCGACAGGTCGGTCTCGAGGATGCGGCCTTTGATTTCTTCGAACAGCTGTTCGCGCAGTGGCGCCTGGCCGGCGAGGACGGCTTGCTGGTAGGCGTTTTCCGCTTCCAGGTAGGCCAGGACCTCGGGGGTGTCGCGCTGCTGCAACCAGGCGTAGGGATCGTTGCCTTCGGCTTGATGGGCGATCGGGGCGGGAAGGGGTAGGGGCATGGGTGATCTCGTCGATTGTGGACTCGCGAGGAGTCGCTGCAGGTCCCTTGCGGTTCGGGGGCAGCCTGCGCCGGGAAAAGTGTTTATCATAGGCGTCTCTTCGCCTGGCTTGCACGAACACCATGACCGAACACGACTATACGCTGGCCTGGGGCCTGTACGCCGTTGCCGCCTTGGGCTGCCTGCTGGTGGGCTTCAAGCTGACCGGCTGGATGTGGCGCTGGCTGCGCGAGCCGCTGCGGGTGATCATCGCCGTGCTGCTGTTTGCCCCGACCATCGTCGACCCGGTCAAGGAGAGCTTCGCCCCGGCCATCGCCATCACCGCGCTGGATGTCGCCTTCAAGGTCGGCAACAACGCCTGGCGCGCGGCCTCGGACCTGGCCATGTACGGCATGCTTGCCTTTGCCCTGTACATCGTCTTCGTCCTGATCCGCTGGCCGCTGGAAAAGCGTGCCCGCGAGCGCCGCGCCCAGCGCGAGGCCGCCGCCCAGCGGCAGAAGCAGGACGATGACCAGGCCATGGTCGAGACGCCGGTGGTCGCCAACCGCCAGGATCGCTACCGCGACGAGCCGCCGGCCGCCCCGGTGCGTCGCGCGGGCCCCGGCCAGGGCCGGGTCGAGCCACGTCTGTAAGCCAGGAGCCGCGAGCATGTGCGAACTGCTGGGCATGAGCGCCAATGTCCCCACCGATATCGTCTTCAGCTTCACCGGCCTGATGCAGCGCGGCGGGCGTACCGGCCCGCACCGCGACGGCTGGGGCATCGGCTTCTACGAAGGCCGTGGCCTGCGCCTGTTCCAGGACCCGGCGGCGAGCAGCGAGTCGGAAGTGGCCAACCTGGTGCAGCGCTACCCGATCAAGAGCGAAGTGGTCATCGGCCATATTCGCCAGGCCAACGTCGGCAAGGTCTGCCTGTCCAACACCCACCCGTTCGTGCGCGAGCTGTGGGGGCGCAACTGGTGCTTCGCGCACAACGGCCAGCTGGGTGACTTCAGTGGTTCGCGCACCTTTTACCGTCCGGTCGGCGACACCGACAGCGAGGCGGCGTTCTGCGATTTGCTCAACCGCGTGCGCGAAGCCTTCCCCGAGCCGGTGGCGGTCGAGCAATTGTTGCCGGTGCTGGTCGAGGCCTGCGCCGAGTACCGCGGCAAGGGCGTGTTCAACTGCCTGCTCAGCGATGGTGACTGGCTGTTCTGCTTCTGTTCGACCAAGCTGGTACACATTACCCGCCGCGCACCGTTTGGCGCGGCGCGCTTGAAGGACGTCGACCTGATCGTCGACTTCCACACGCAAACCACCCCCAACGACGTGGTCACGGTGATCGCCACCGAGGCCTTGACCGAGAACGAGACCTGGAACCGCTATGGGCCGGGTCAATGGGCCCTGTGGCGTCACGGTGAGTGCGTTGCCCACGGGCAGAGCTAAGGATCCGGCATGTTCAGAAGTTACCTGCGCCTGATTTTGTTCACCTTCGGCTTGCTGGCCGGTATCCAGGTGCCCGGCCTGGTCAAGGACTACAGCCAGCGCGTCGAGGCGCACCTGCTCGAGTCGCGCCAGGCCCTCGATGGTTTCCGCCAGACCGCGCAGCGCTTCTTCAATGGCGACTTGCAGGCGTTGGTGCGGCATTACCGTGGCAGTGATGACCCGGTGTTCAACAGCGATGCCAACAGCATCGACAGCCTGTTGATCCGCAACCAGGCGCTGGAGCATGAGTGGCAGGCCCTGCAAGGCTCGTGGCTGAGTCGCACCTGGCACGTGCTGGTGCAGCCGGAGCCGACCTTGCGTGACGAGACGCTCAAGGGCTACAGCTACCAGATCCTGCTGGTGCCCGAGGCGATCGGCTGGGGGATCGGCGCCGGGTTCGTGCTGGCCTTCGTGGTCGAGAGCCTGTTGCTGGTGCTGGGCTGGGTGATCCTCGGTGGGCGGCGCAAGGCGGTGAAAGAGAGCTGGCGCTAGTGTGGTGTTTTGCAAATACGACCCATAATTCGCGCGTGATTTTTGTGCTCAAGCAAGGCGTCGCGACGAGTCGTAGCCCAGCTACGGCGAGGAGCGACAACGCGGCATGAGCGCAAAAAGCACCGCGAATTAGGGTCGTTATTTGTGAAACACCACACTAGGTTCGCCAGCAAGGCTGGCCTACAGGGGCCGCGCTCAACCTGTAGGAGCCGGCCTTGCCGGCGAAAGGGCCTTTCAGACCAGCACGATCCGCTGCCCGCCCACATCCCGCGCATAGCGCTCCAGCACCTGCCGGCATACCCCCACCACCTCGTCCACCAGCGCCACACCGGTTTGCCAGGCCACTACCAGCTCCAGGCTCGGCGGCGGTTGCAAGCCGGTGAGCAACACCAGTTCACCGCGGCTTAATTCGCCATCCACCAGCGCCGGTGGCAAGGCGCCGATGCCGAAGCCGTCGCGCAGCAGACGGGTGATGGCCGCCACCGAGTTCACGCAGTTCAGCCGCGGCGCCTCGGCCCCGGCGCCCTGCAACAGGCTGAGCACTTCCTGGTGCGGCCGTGAGTTCTTCGAGAAAGTGATGATCCGCTCGCGGGCCAGCTGCGCCAGGTCGGCGTAGGCGCGCTGCTGCGGCGAGCCGGCGGCGACCAGCCAGCCCATGGGGTAGCGGGCCAGGTCCTGGCTGCGGATCGATGCCTCGCGCAGCAGGTCGGTCTGCAGGATCACGTCGAGAAAGCCCTTCTGCAGTTGCTCGCGCAGGTTCAGCGCGGTGTCGGCCACCAGCTCGATCTCCACCTGCGGGTAACGCTCGCCCAGTTCCGCCACCAGCGCGCTCATCCAGGTGTGGATCACCGTGTCCATGACCCCCAGGCGGATGTGCCCGGTCTTGGCCCGGTCGCTGTCCAGCGACTGCTTCATGGCCTTGGCCGTGTCGAGCATGCGCTCGGCGTACTCCAGCACCTTGCCGCCCTCGGGGGTCAGGCTGACGCCGCGCGAGTCGCGCAGCAGCAGCTTGACCCCCAGGTCGGCCTCCAGCGCGGCGATGCGGCTGGACACCGAGGCCTGGGTGGTGAACAGCTTCTCGGCGGTGAGGCGGAAGCTCTTGAGCCGGGCGACCCAGACGAAGGTTTCGAGGAAACGGAGGTTCATGATCAGATTTTCTTGTTCCAGACCGACGGTTTTTCTCGTTGGACGGCCGGGGCACCGGCCTTCGAACATGGCGTCCAGGCCGCGACCTCGACGTCGCCCGTAGAACAATACCAACAAGCCGAGGCAATCATGAACCCGACCGGCGTGCAGCAGCAGGCCCCCGCCCGATCTTCGAGCGGCCCCTTCGCCTGGTACCGCGACATCGACTCCCAGCAACGCCGCACCTTCTGGAGCTGCAAGATCGGCTATGGCCTGGACGGCATGGACACGCAGATGCTGAGTTTCGTCATCCCCACCCTGATCATGCTGTGGGGCATCACCACCGCCGAGGCCGGGCTGATCCACACCAGTACCCTGATCGCCTCGGCCCTGGGCGGCTGGATCGCCGGGATTCTCTCCGACCGCATCGGCCGGGTGCGCACCTTGCAGCTGACGGTGCTGTGGTTCGCCTTCTTCACCTTCCTGTGCGGCTTCGCCCAGAACTACGAGCAATTACTGATCGCCCGTACCCTGATGGGCTTTGGCTTCGGTGGCGAGTGGACCGCCGGCGCGGTGTTGATCGGCGAGGTGATCCGTGCCCAGGACCGTGGCAAGGCGGTGGGCATGGTGCAGTCGGGCTGGGCGATAGGCTGGGGCCTGACCGCGATCCTCTACGCGCTGCTGTTCACCTGGCTGCCGGCCGAGCAGGCCTGGCGCGCATTGTTCCTGCTGGGGCTGTTGCCGGCACTGTTCGTGATCTTCGTCCGGCGCCTGGTCAAGGACCCGGAAATCTACCGCCAGGCCAAGGCCGTGGAAAAGGCCGAGGCCCCTTCGCACTTCTACGAGATCTTCGCCCCCGGCATGCTCTGGACCACCATCCGCGCCTCGCTGCTGACCACCGGTGCGCTGGGCGGGTACTACGCCATCACCTCGTGGTTGCCGACCTTCCTCAAGAGCGAGCGCGGCCTGAGCGTGCTTGGTACCGGCGGCTACCTGGCCATGGTCATCGTCGGCTCCTACATCGGCTATGTGGTCAGCGCGTACCTGTGCGACCTGCTGGGGCGCAAGAAGAACTTCATCCTGTTCGCCGTGGGTTCGTTCGTCATCGTGCTGCTCTATACCCAACTGCCGGTCAGCGACCAGGTGATGCTGTGGCTGGGCTTCCCGCTGGGCTTCTTCGCCTCGGGCATCTTCAGCGGCATGGGCGCGTTCCTCACCGAACTGTTCCCCACCCGCGTGCGTGGCTCGGGGCAGGGTTTCTGCTACAACATCGGCAAGGTCATCGCGGCGCTGTTCCCGCTGCTGATCGGCCTGCTGGGTGAAAAGATCCCGTTGGGCCTGGGTATTGGCGCCTTCGCCGCGGTGTCCTACGGCGTGGTGATCCTGGCGGCGTTGAGCCTGCCGGAAACCCGCGGCAAACAACTCCAGGCGCGCTAAGGTAGGCTGGATGAACATCGAAACAGGAGTGCGCGAAGTGAAACGCCTGCTGCTCAACTGCGACATGGGCGAGAGCTTCGGTAACTGGCGCATGGGCCAGGATGCCAAGGTCATGCCCTTCATCGACTGCGCCAACATCGCCTGCGGCTACCACGCCGGCGACCCCGGCACCATGCGCCGTACCGTGGCCCTGGCGCTGGAGCACCGGGTGGCGATCGGCGCGCATCCGGCCTACCCGGACCTGGCCGGTTTCGGCCGTCGTTCCATGGCGTGCAGCAGCGAGGAGATTCGCGACCTGCTGCACTACCAGATCGGCGCGCTGGATGGCATCTGCAAGGTGCTGGGTGGTCGGGTCGCCTACGTCAAGCCACATGGTGCGCTGTACAACGACATGATGGCCAACCCGGACATCCTGCGTACCGTGCTCGAGGCCGTGGCGGCGTTCGACAGCGGCCTGCCGCTGATGCTCATGGCCACCGCCGACGACCGCGCCGCCCAGGCCCTGGGCGACGCGGTCGGTGTGCCGCTGTGGTTCGAGGCCTTCGCCGACCGCGGCTATACCGCCAGCGGCCACCTGATGTCGCGGCGCCTGGCCAATGCCGTGCATCACGACCCGGCGCTGGTGGTCGAGCAAGCCCTGCGCTTGGCCAAGGGCGAGGTACTGCTGGCCGACGATGGCAGTGAAGTACAGCTGCATGCCAGCACCTTGTGCGTGCATGGCGACAACGACGGCTCGGTGGCGGCCGTGCGGCAGATCCGCCAGGCCCTGGACGCGCTGGAGCAAGCATGACCCCACGTATCGAAGTGGTGGCCATCGACAGCCTGATGGTGCGGCTGTTCGATGCCATCGATGAAGCCAACATGCCGTGGATCCTTGCCGCCAGCCAACGCTTGCGCGAGGCTTTCGGCCAACAGTTGATCGACCTGGTGCCGTCCTATACCACGCTGCTGGTGCAGTTCGACCTGGCACCGGGCGAGGCGCGCCAGCGCATCCAGCATGCGCTGCAAGGGCTGCAGCCGGATGCCGGCAGTGGCGGGCGCCGGCACCAGATACCGGTGTGGTACCACCCCAGCGTCGGGCCCGAGTTGCCGCTGCTGGCGGCGCGCAGCGGGCTGAGCGAGGACGAGGTGATTGCCCTGCACGGTAGCCGTGACTACCCGGTGTTCGCCCTGGGCTTCGCGCCCGGCTTCGGCTTCATGGGCTTGGTCGACGAACGCCTGGCCACGCCGCGCCTGAGTACCCCGCGCAAGCGCGTGGCGGCGGGCAGTGTCGGCATCGCCGAACGCCAGACCGCAGCGTACCCGGCTGTTTCGCCCGGGGGCTGGAACCTGATTGGCCGTACCCCGCTGCGCCTGTTCGAGCGCGACCATAGTCTTCTGCAGCCCGGTGACCGGGTGCGCTTCGTGGCGGTCGGGCATGCCGAATTCATCAACCTGGGCGGTGATGACAGCCCGCTGGAGGCCCAGGCATGAGCCAGTTGAGGATCGAGGCCAGCACTGCGCTGTGCCAGTTGCAGGATGGTGGGCGCTTTGGTGTGCGGCATCTGGGGGTGACCCAGGGCGGCGCGCTGGACTGGGTGGCCATGCGCTGGGCCAACTGGCTGCTGGGCAATGCCCTGGACAGCGCCGTGGTGGAGATTGCCCTTGGCGGCTTCAACGTGGTTGCCGAGCAGGACTGCGTGATGGCGCTGGCCGGGGCCGACCTGGATGCGCAGCTCGACGGGCAGGCCGTGGCGTCCTGGACCCGCTTCAACCTCGGCAAGGGCCAGCAGCTGACGCTGCGTCAGCCTCGCCAAGGGGTACGTGCTTATCTGGCGGTGCCGGGTGGGTTCGTGGGCAAGTCGGTACTGGGGAGTTGTGCCACGGTGGTTCGGGAAGCGCTGGGCGGGGTTGACGGCCAGGGCCGGGCGTTGATCAAAGGGGAGCTGCTGCATGCTGCTGAAGCCATCGTGGGGCAAGTCGGGGCGCTGAACCGCCGCTCCCACGTGCCTGAAGCGTTGCGGCCGGTGTATGCGGACAAACCTGTGCTGGACCTGGTGATGGGCGCGCAGATCGGCGATTTCAGTGGCACCAGCCTGTTCGAGGCGTTTAACCGTGACTGGACGCTGGATAGCCGTGCCGACCGCATGGGTATTCGCCTGCTCGGGCCGCAACTGGTCTATCAGGGCGCACCGATGATCTCAGAAGGGATCCCGCTCGGCGCTGTTCAGGTGCCGCCGGACGGGCAGCCGATCGTCCTGCTCAATGACCGGCAGACCATTGGCGGTTATCCACGGTTGGGGGCGCTTACACCGTTGGCGCTGGCGCAACTGGCGCAGTGCATGCCGGGGGCGGTGGTGCGGTTCAGGGCGGTGGTGCAGGATGAGGCCTGGCGGGAGCAGCAGGCCTTTGGTCGGCGTTGGCTTTGAGAATTTTGGGGCTGCTCTGCAGCCCTTTCGCGACACAAGGCCGCTCCTACAGAGAGAACGCGATTTCCTGTAGGAGCGCGAAAGGGCCGCAGAGCGGCCCCAGGGCATTAGCTACTTGGACAGGTAACGCATCCCATCCTCCAACCCTTGCAAGGTCAGCGGGTACATCTTGTCCTCGATCAGGTCCCGCACCAGGTGGGTCGAGGCGGTGTAGTCCCAGGCCTGCTTGGGGTAGGGATTGATCCAGATGATCTTCCTGAACTTCTCCATGAAGCGCTGCATCCACACGTACCCGGCTTCTTCGTTCCAGTGCTCGACGCTGCCGCCCGGCTGGGTGATCTCGTAGGGCGCCATGGCCGCGTCGCCGACGAACACCACCTTGTAGTCGTCGCCGTACTTGTGCAGCAGGTCGAAGGTGGAGAAGCGCTCCGAGGTGCGGCGCAGGTTGTTCTTCCACACCGACTCGTAGACGAAGTTGTGGAAGTAGTAGTACTCCAGGTGCTTGAACTCGGTCTTGCAGGCCGAGAACAGCTCCTCGCAGACCTTGACGTGGGCGTCCATCGAGCCGCCGATGTCGAACAGCAACAGCAGCTTCACCGTGTTGCGCCGCTCGGGGCGCATCTGGATGTTCAGCAGGCCGGCGTCACGGGCGGTGTGGTCGATGGTGCCGTCGATGTCCAGCTCTTCGGCGGCGCCCTCGCGGGCGAACTTGCGCAGCCGGCGCAGGGCCAGCTTGATGTTGCGCGTGCCCAGCTCGACCTTGTCGTCGAGGTTCT
Organism: Pseudomonas sp. VA159-2; assembly: GCF_024126635.1. Taxonomy (NCBI): domain Bacteria; kingdom Pseudomonadati; phylum Pseudomonadota; class Gammaproteobacteria; order Pseudomonadales; family Pseudomonadaceae; genus Pseudomonas; species Pseudomonas sp. VA159-2. The sequence continues at coordinate 73,160 of NZ_JAMYBV010000014.1, forward strand.
TGTACTCGCGCAGGTCCCACACCTTTACCGCCTTGCCCTGGCGCTTGCCGGCCTCGCCGACGCGAATGCCCTCGGGGTTGAAACCACCCGAGCCGAACGGGCTGGTGCCGCCGGTGCCGATCCACTTGTTGCCGCCGGCGTGGCGCTCCTTCTGCTCTTCGAGGCGCTTCTTGAATTCCTCTATCAGCTTGTCCAGCCCGCCCAGGGACTGGATCTGCGCGCGCTCCTCGTCGCTCAGCGAGCGTTCGAACTCCTTGCGCAGCCATTCGTCGGGGATCAACGCCTCGAGATGCCGGTCGAGGTTTTCCAGGCCCTTGAAGTAGGCGGCGAACGCCCGGTCGAACTTGTCGAAGTGCCGTTCGTCCTTCACCAGGATGGCGCGGGCCAGGTAGTAGAAGGCGTCCATGTCGGCGAACACCACGCCCTTTTGCAGGGCATGGTGCAGGTCGAGCAGCTCGCGGACCGACACCGGCACCTTGGCCGCGCGCATTTCATTGAACAGGTTGAGCAGCATGGCCCGGCTCCTGTCAGCGGTTGCCGCGCCGGCTCATGAAGGCCAGGCGCTCGAGCAGTTGCACGTCCTGCTCGTTCTTCACCAGGGCGCCGGCCAGAGGCGGGATGGCCTTGGTCGGGTCGCGCTCGCGCAGCACCGCCTCGCCGATATTGTCGGCCATCAGCAGCTTGAGCCAGTCGACCAGCTCGGAGGTGGAGGGTTTTTTCTTCAGGCCCGGCACCTTGCGCACGTCGAAGAACACGTCCAGCGCCTCGCTGACCAGCGACTGGCTGATGTTCGGGTAGTGCACGTCGACGATCTGCTGCAAGGTGCCGCGGTCGGGGAAGGCGATGTAGTGGAAGAAGCAGCGGCGCAGGAAGGCGTCGGGCAGCTCTTTTTCGTTGTTGGAGGTGATGATGATGATCGGCCGCTGCTTGGCCTTGATGGTCTCGTCGATCTCGTAGACGTAGAACTCCATCTTGTCGAGTTCCTGCAGCAGGTCGTTGGGGAACTCGATGTCGGCCTTGTCGATCTCGTCGATCAGCAGGATCACCCGCTCGTCGGCCTCGAAGGCCTCCCACAGCTTGCCTTTCTTCAGGTAGTTGCGCACGTCGTGGACCTTGTCCACGCCCAGTTGCGAGTCGCGCAGGCGGCTGACCGCGTCGTACTCGTACAGGCCCTGGTGGGCCTTGGTGGTGGACTTGATGTGCCAGGTGATCAGGCGCGCGCCGAAGGAGGCGGCCAGTTGCTCGGCGAGCATGGTCTTGCCGGTGCCCGGTTCGCCTTTAACCAGCAGCGGACGCTCCAGGGTGATGGCCGCGTTGACCGCCAGCTTCAGGTCGTCTGTGGCGACGTAGTCGCGGGTGCCTTCGAACTTCATGAACCGATCCTCTGGGGTAGCTGGCTGGCGTCATTGCGGGCAGACCCGCTCCCTGTAGGAGCCGGCTTGCCGGCGATAGGGCCGGCCCAGGCAATACCTGTTTATTGATGTGCCAGCGACTATAACGCCACGCCCGACGCGTGAAAACGCAGACCGGGTATTCAGTCCCTGAATGGTCCGTCACCCTGGGCTCAGTCGGCATTGGGCGGTGGCTGTTCGTAGCGTGCGTTGAAGGCCTGGATGAAGCCATTGCGCAGGATTTGCAGGAACGCCGAAAACGCGCTGATGTCTTGCTGGTGCACGCTGCCGCTGAGCGCCACGCGGGTGGCGAACTGGTTCTTTGGCTGGTTTTTCAGGACGGTTTCGCTGGCGCCCACCACGGCCTCCCAGATCGAGCGCAAGAAGCCCTTGTCCTGGTCTTGCACATCCTGTTGCCAGTTGAACACGTCGACATCGCGCAGCAGTGGCTTGATATAGCCCTTGAGCCGGCCGTTCTCGGCCTCGGCCTCTATCACCAGGTCGCCATGCCCGGCGTTGAAGTCGAACTTGCCGTAGGCGCTGGCGAAATCGTTGAGCCGACGCAGCTCGATGCCGGTGGCGCGCAGGCGGAATTCGAAGTCGTCGAAGTCACTGAAGGGGTCGAAGGTGGCGCGGCTCTCTACCTTGGCATTGCCCAGCAGCAACGCGGTGCCGTCGAAGCGCGCGTCGCGCCGGCCCTGTTGGTCGCGCACGTTGGTCAGGTTGCGGATGCTGGCCTCCAGTTGCGTGGCCTTGAGGTCGACCGGTGGCTTGGAGTTGAAATTGCGGAAGGTGAGGGTGCCTTGCTCGATACGAAGATCGTTGAGGGTGATCGGCAGCAGTTTTTCCAGTTGCTGGCGCCAGTCGGTGCCCTGGCCGGTCTGCGAGTTCTGCTTGTTGCCGCCGTCGACGAAGTTGAGCTGCGGGCGCACGAACGTCACCTCGGCGACCACGGCGCGGTCGTGCCATAGCGCATGCCAGCTGACCGACAGGTCGATCAGCGGCGCGTCGAGCAGCGGCACCGGCACCTTGCCGCTTACCTTGACGATTTTCATACCGTTGATTTGGTAGGCGCCGCGCCACCAGGCCAGGTCCACATCGCTAACCTGGCCGCGGTAGTCGCCCATGTCGGCCAGCTTGTCGTTGAGGTAATCGCGCACCAGGTAGGGCAGGGCCAGGTGCAGGGCCACCAGCAGCACGAGCAGGCCGGCCAGGCCGCCAAGCGGCCAGCGATAACGCGCTTTCATCGGGGTTCTCCGCAGTGACTTGTTAGGTTGACCGCACGCCGCTTCGGCGAGTTCGAACGGGCTTTACGCTCCCCCGCTGCGGGCTTACCCTCATGGTTTCCCCCTGCTTCCTCATGTTCAAGGACCCCTGCCATGAGCCGCATCTACGCAGACAACGCCCATTCCATCGGCAACACGCCGCTGGTGCAGATCAACCGCATCGCCCCGCGTGGGGTGACCATCCTGGCCAAGATCGAGGGGCGCAACCCGGGTTACTCGGTGAAATGCCGGATCGGCGCGAACATGGTCTGGGACGCCGAAGGCAGCGGCAAGCTCAAGCCGGGCATGACCATCGTCGAACCGACCTCGGGCAACACCGGCATCGGCCTGGCCTTCGTCGCCGCCGCCCGCGGCTACAAGCTGATCCTGACCATGCCGGCGTCCATGAGCCTGGAGCGACGCAAGGTGCTCAAGGCCCTGGGCGCGGAGCTGGTGCTCACGGAACCGGCCAAGGGCATGAAGGGCGCAATCGAGAAGGCCAACGAAATCGTCGCCTCCAATCCTGTGCAGTACTTCCTGCCGGGCCAGTTCGACAATCCGGCCAACCCGGCCATCCACGAGAAGACCACCGGCCCGGAGATCTGGAACGACACCGACGGCGCGGTGGATGTGCTGGTGGCCGGCGTTGGCACCGGCGGCACCATCACCGGTGTGTCGCGCTACATCAAGCACACCCAGGGCAAGTCGATCCTGTCGGTGGCGGTCGAGCCGGTCAGCTCGCCGCTGATCAGCCAGACCCTGGCCGGCGAGGAGCTCAAGCCCAGCCCGCACAAGATCCAGGGCATCGGTGCTGGTTTCGTGCCGAAGAACCTCGACCTGGCCATGGTCGACCAGGTCGAGACGGTGACCGATGAAGAGTCCAAGGCCATGGCCATCCGCCTGATGCAGGAGGAGGGCATCCTCTGTGGTATTTCCTGCGGCGCGGCGATGGCGGCGGCGGTGCGCCTGGCCGAGAAGCCGCAGATGCAGGGCAAGACCATCGTGGTGATCCTGCCGGACTCGGGCGAGCGCTACCTGTCGAGCATGCTGTTCAGCGATATGTTCAGCGAGCAGGAGAATCAGCAGTAAGCAACAAGCGGCAAGTTGCAGGCGCGGCCGCATTGACGCGGATCAGCTTGAGCTTGCCGGTTGCAGCTTGTGGCTTGCAGCTGCTCCTGATGGGTTTATGATGTCCGGCTATCTGGGGATGGCCTGATTTCCCCTCCAAGGAGTGTTGCATGACCTTTTCCTTCGTCGCCAAGGCGGGTGTCCTGCTGGTGTTCTTCGGCAGCGTGCTGTTCGTGCACCTGCGCGGCAAGGCACGCCTGCCGGTACTGCGCCAGTTCGTCAACCATTCGGCGCTGTTCGCCCCCTATAACAGCCTGATGTACCTGTTCTCCGGCGTGCCTTCCAAGCCCTACCTGGATCGCCAGCGCTTCCCTGAACTGGATGTGCTCAAGGACAACTGGCAAGTGATTCGCGAAGAGGCCATGCGCCTGTTCGACGAGGGCTACATCCGCGCGGCGGAAAAAGACAACGACGCCGGCTTCGGCTCGTTCTTCAAGAAGGGCTGGAAGCGCTTCTACCTGAAGTGGTACGACAAGCCGCTGCCGTCGGCCGAGATGCTCTGCCCCAAGACCGTCGAACTGGTCAGCGCCATCCCCAACGTCAAGGGCGCGATGTTCGCCTTGCTGCCCGGCGGCAGCCATCTCAACCCGCACCGCGACCCGTTCGCCGGCTCCCTGCGCTACCACCTGGGGCTGTCGACGCCGAACTCGGACAACTGCCGCATCTACGTCGACGGCCAGCCGTACGCCTGGCGTGACGGCGAGGACGTGATGTTCGACGAGACCTTCGTGCACTGGGTCAAGAACGAAACCGAGGTTACCCGGGTGATCCTGTTCTGCGACGTCGAGCGGCCGCTCAACAGCCCGCTGATGACCCGCATCAACCGTAAGGTCAGTGCCTTCCTCGGCCGTGCCACCGCGCCACAGAACACCGATGACGAGCGCGTCGGCGGGATCAACCAGGCCTATGCCTGGAGCAAGCGCTTCAGCAATGTCATCAGCACCCGGGTCAAGCGGTTCAAGCGCGCCAACCCCAAGGCCTACCGCATCCTGCGGCCCGTGCTGGCGGTGGTGGTGGCCTACGCCCTGTATCGCTGGTTGTTCTGAGTCGTCCTCATGGGGCAAACCCGCTCCCCTGTGGGAGTGGGCTTGCCCCATGAGGATTCCCCCGCTATATTCCCAAGCACTTTCCTTCCAGAAGACCTGTTCATGCCTGCCATCCCCTCCACCACTGCTGACGTTCTCGCGCCTGTCGCGGGCGTTGTCGTGCGTGGCAGCCAGCAGCCGGCCATGATCAGTCACTATCCACCACCTGTCAGTGGCGTGGTAGGCGGCGTAGCTCCGCCTCCTCGCGCAGTCGTGGTGCTGGGCTGATCGGCCGCTGGCCGCCTCCCCACCGCACGCGCAACTCACTGAACACGGTCGGCTATCCCTGCGTCAGGCGATAGATCCGCCCGTACGGCTTTACTTGCCCATACAGGTGGCAACACATGTCAGTCTTTTCCAAAGCATCCGTGGCCTCGGCGGCCACCACCAGCCTGTTCGTCCTGCTGTGGAGCAGCGGGGCGATCGTCTCCAAGCTCGGCCTGGCCCAGGCCAGCCCCTTCGCTTTCCTGCTGCTGCGCTCGGCCCTGGCCCTGGCCGGCCTGCTGTTGATCGGCCCCTTGCTGGGGCTGCGCTGGCCGCGCAGCCGCGCCGGCATCCTGCGCGCCCTGGGGACCGGGTGCGTGCTGCTCGGCGCCTACCAGATCTTCTACCTGCTGGCGCTCAACACCCATGTCACGCCGGGGGTCATGGCCACGGTCATGGGCGTGCAACCCATCCTCACCGTGGCGCTGATGGAGCGCCAACGCTCGTGGAGCCGGCTGTTCGGCCTGGGGCTTGGGCTGGGCGGCCTGGTGATGGTGGTCTATCAGGGCATCAACCTGGGCGGGGTGTCCCTGGCCGGGATGCTGTTCGCCCTGCTGGCGCTGGCCAGCATGACCTGTGGCTCGATCCTGCAAAAGCGTATCACCGACAACCCCATGGGCACCTTGCCGCTGCAGTACATCGCAGGTTTTGCCCTGTGCGCGCTGTTCGCGCCGTTCCAGCCGCTGCATGTCCAGTGGCACGCCAGCTTCGTCGGCGCCCTGCTGTGGATGGGGCTGGTGGTCTCGTTGCTGGCCACGTTGCTGCTGTACCGGTTGATCGCCCGGGGCAACCTGGTCAATGTCACCAGCCTGTTCTACCTGGTGCCGGCGGTGACCGCGGTGATGGACTTTCTCATCTTCGGCAACCGCCTGGCGCCACTGAGCCTGCTGGGAATGGGGTTGATCGTGGTCGGGTTGCTGTTCGTCTTCCGCAAGCCGGCGTTGCGCGCGGCTGAGGCTTGAGATGAATCGGTGGGCGCGGGGCAAGCCCGCGCCCACGTCACGACCGTGCCGGGCGCAGCACCAGCCATAGCGCCGCGCCGATCAACACCCCGCCATACACGTGGGCCATCGACAGTGGCTCATCCAGCAGCCACGCCCCCCACAGCACGCCAAACACCGGAATCAGGAAGGTCACGGTGCTGGCCTTGACCGGCCCGATCTCGTTGAGCAGGCGGAAGTACAGGATGTAGGCGAACGCGGTGCACAGCAGCCCGAGCCCGAGCAGCGACAGCCATACCTGCCAGCCGCCCCAGCTGGCCGGCGGTTGGTTCAAGGCGCTCCAGGCGAACAACGGGCTGAGCAGCAACGTGGCCCCCAGCATGCTGCCCAGTGCCGACAGGCGGCTGTCCAGGGTAGCGACCCAGCGCCTCGCCAGGAAACCGGCGAAGCCATAGCAGGTGGTGGCCGCCAGGCACGCCAGGGCGCCTTGCACCAGGGCCATGTCCAGCGCCACCGGCCCGGCGCCGCTGAGAATGCCGACGCCGAACAGCCCGAGGAAGATCCCGCAGAGCTTGGGCAGGGTCATCGCCTCGCGGAAGCACAAGGCACCGATCAAGACCCCCATCAGTGGCGTGGTGGCGTTGAAGATCGCCGAGTAGCCGGCCGGCAGCACCTGCGCCGCCACCGAGTAGAAGGTGGCTGGGATCCCCGAGTTGATCATGCCCAGCAGCAGGCAGGCCCCCAGCTTGCCGTCGAAGTCCCAGCGCACGCGGGCGGCGGCGAGGATGGCGATCAGCCCCAGGCAGGCGATCGACACGCGAAAGAACGCGGTCGGCACCGTGCCCAGCTCGGGGGCGATGATGCGCATGAACAGGAAGCTGGCGCCCCAGACAGCGGCAAGGGTCAGCAGGCGGGCGAGGGCGATGGGGCTCACGGGGGGTCTCCGGCGGGGGGCAGGGGCGCGAGTGTACGTCAGGGAACCGGGCGATTCTTGTGCTTTCTTGCTGTGTGACGGGCTGTGCGCAAGATTACCCACGAACGATTGTGCCTGGCCCGGCTAAGCTGTTGCGGTGACCAATGCACAGAGGCACGCGCATGACCCCACCCTGGCCCGCCACTGCTATCGCCCGGATGATCCTCGATGGCTTCGACGATTACCGCGAGCACTTTCGCCGTATCACCCTGGGCGCCCGCGAGCGTTTCGAACGGGCGCGCTGGCAGGACATCCAGCAGGCGGCGGCGGCGCGCATCAACCTCTACGAGGAGCAGGTCGCCGAGGCGCGCGACCGGCTGCGCCAGGCCTTCGAGGCGCAGGTGCTGCTGGATGTCGAGCAATGGCCGCTGGTCAAGAGCGCCTACATTCGCCTGATCGACCCGCGCCTGGACGATGAACTGTCGGAAACCTGGTACAACTCGCTGTTCTGCAGCCTGTTCAGCCATGACCTGATCAGCGATGGCTGCATGTTCATCCACACCACCCGCCCCTCCATGCGCGGCCACGAGCGTGCGGCGCAGACCCGCACCTACGCCCTCGAGGGTGGGCTGCAGGGGCTGTTGCGGGCGATCTTCGCCGATTATGCGTTCAGCGTGCCCTACGCGGACCTGCAGGGCGACCTGGCGCGGCTCGAGGAGCAACTGCGCGACTGTCTGCCCGACTGGGTCTGCAAGGACCCGACGCTGAGGGTGGAGCTGTTCACGTCGGTGCTGTACCGCAACAAGGGCGCCTACCTGGTCGGCCGCCTGTACACCCCCGACGAGCAATGGCCGCTGGTGATCCCGCTGCTGCACCGTGAAGGCGATGGCATCGAGGCCGACACCTTGATCACCGACGAAGCGCAGGTGTCGATCATCTTCTCGTTCACCCGGTCCTACTTCATGGTCGATGTGCCAGTACCGGCCGAGTTCGTCAACTTTCTCAAGCGCATGCTGCCGGGCAAGCACATTGCCGAGCTGTATACCTCCATCGGTTTCTACAAGCATGGCAAGTCGGAGTTCTACCGGGCGCTGATCAACCACCTGGCCAGCAGCGACGACCGCTTCGTCATGGCCCCGGGCGTGCGCGGCATGGTCATGAGCGTATTCACCCTGCCGGGCTTCAACACGGTGTTCAAGATCATCAAGGACCGCTTCTCGCCGTCGAAGACCGTCGACCGCGCCACGGTGATCGAGAAGTACCGCCTGGTGAAAAGCGTCGACCGTGTCGGGCGCATGGCCGATACCCAGGAGTTCGCCGATTTTCGCTTTCCGCGCGGCAAGTTCGACCCCGATTGCCTGGCCGAATTGCTGGAGGTCGCGCCGTCCACTGTGGCCCTGGAAGGCGACAGCGTGTTGATCCGCCACTGCTGGACCGAACGGCGCATGACCCCGCTCAACCTGTACCTCGAACAGGCCAGCGAGGCCCAGGTGCTGGAAGCGCTGGAAGACTATGGGCTGGCGATCAAGCAATTGGCGGCGGCGAATATCTTCCCCGGCGACATGCTGTTGAAGAACTTCGGTGTCACCCGCCATGGCCGCGTGGTGTTCTACGACTATGACGAGATCAGCTTCCTCACCGAGGTCAATTTCCGGCATATCCCGCCGCCGCGCTATCCGGAGGACGAGATGTCCGGCGAGCCGTGGTATTCGATCGGGCCGCATGACGTGTTCCCCGAGGAGTTTCCGCCGTTCCTGTTCGCCGATAGCGGCCAGCGCCAGCTATTCAGCCGCCTGCATGGCGAGCTGTACGATGCCGATTACTGGAAGGGGCTGCAGGAGGCGATTCGCGCGGGGAAGGTGATCGATGTGTTCCCGTATCGGCGCAAAGGCCGTTGATCAGGCGCCGCAGGCCCCGGTGAGCGAGGGCGCGTGGGAGCGATACCGGCGCAGCCGGTGGTATCCAGCGCAAGGCATCACCCCTTCAGGCACTTGAGTTCGCTGAAGTCCGCACGCACCTTGCCCAGCCGCTGTTGCAGGAACTGCCGCTGCGCCGGGCTGCTCTGCTTGAGCAGATCCACCAGCAGGCTGCGCGCCTGGCGCTCGGTGTTCTGGAACGCCAGGCGATACTCGGGCGTCCACAGGCTTTCCTTGCGTTGCAGCAACTGCGCCAGCCGGGGCTCGAAGCTGGGCGTGGCGCGCTGGTCCATCACCAGCACCAGTTGCTGCTGCCAATGGGCCCTGTTGGCGATCCATTGGCGGTTCTGGTCGCCCAGCGCCTGCGACCAGCTCATCACCCGCAGGCGCTGTTCGGCGCTCAGTTCGCCCAGCCACGGCTCGAGGCGTTTCTGCATGCGCTTGGCGCGGTTCTCGACCTGCTCGGGCAGGGGCGTGTCGACATAGGCCTTTTGCCGTTGCTCGATGTCCTCGCGGAACGCCCGGCGCATCTCGCTCACTTGCTCGTCGCTCATGCCGCGCAGCAGCTCGGTGGCTGACGGGGTGATCTGCTCGGCGACCCGACCGATGGCCTGGCGAGCCTCGGTCGTGCGCTGGCGCAGGGCATCGTCGGTGACCGTGTCGCTGGCCACCATCAGCCGCACCCGGTCGAGCCAGTCGAGGTAGCCCGGCAACTGGGTCTTGCAGTGCCAGGCCAGGTGCGCCTTGAGCCGTTCGTCGAGCAGGCGCTTCTGCTCGCGGTTCATGTCCAGGTAGTCGTCCAGCGACCAGGGTACCAGGCGGTCGAGGTTGCGGTAGGCCAGGTCGATGCGGCTGCAGGCGGCCAGGGCCAGGGTGATGCCGAGGATCAGCAGCAGGGCGTGGGTCGGTCTGTGTGGCATGCGCAAATCCTTGCAGGGCTGGCCAGGCGGTAGACGCAAGGGCGGGCTCGGCGGTTCCGGCGAATGTGCGTTCGGGCGGCCGGGCGGGTCAGGTGTTAGAATAGCCGCCTTGTCTTGAGGATCTTCGGAAATGGCTCTGCTTGGGCGTTACAACAGTTTGCAAATCGTGAAACACGTGGAGTTCGGCCTGTACCTGGACGGCGGCGCCGACGGCGAAATCCTCCTGCCGCGGCGTTACTTCCCCAAGGACGCCGAGCTGGAGCTGGATGACTGGCTCAACGTGTTCATCTACCTCGACAGCGAAGACCAGCTGATCGCCACCACCGAGAAGCCGAAGATGCAGGTGGGCGAGTTCGCCAGCCTCAAGGTCAAGGACATAAACGGCGCCGGCATCTTCCTCGACTGGGGGCTGTCCAAGGATTTGCTGATGCCGTACTCGGAAGAGTCCCGGCCATTGAAGATCGGCGACTACTGCGTGGTGCACGCCTACCTGGACAAGCGCACCCGGCGCCTCACCGCCACCGCCAAGCTGGATCGCTACCTGGACCTCGCCCCGGTCGACTACCAGGTCGGCCAGCCGGTGGAGCTGCTGGTGGCCGGCGAGACGCCCATGGGCTTCAAGGCGATCATCAACAACCGCCATTGGGGCCTGATCCACAAGAACGAAGTGTTCAAGTTCCTGCGTTCGGGGATGCACGAGAAGGGCTTCATCAAGGAAGTACGCCGCGACGGCAAGATCGCCCTGAGCCTGCAACCGGTGGGCCAGGCGTTGGCCGACAGCCTGCACGAGCAGATCATGCAGCGCCTGGAGGCGGCCGGTGGCGTGCTGCCGGTGTGCGACAAGAGCGACCCGGCGCTGATCAGCCAGATGTTCAACGTCAGCAAGGGCAACTTCAAGAAGGCCATCGGCGCGCTGTTCAAGCAGGGCCGGATCGTCATCCATGACGATCGCATCGAGCGGGCCTGATCAGGCCTGTACGAAGGTGCTGAAATCCAGCTGTTCGCCACCCGGGCGGGTGTCGCGCAGCCGCGAGTCGCGGTCGGCGCTCAAGGCCAGGCTGATGGTCGAGCGGCGCTTGCCGGGGTTGCGCACTTCCATTTGCTCCTGGTGAGCGCGCAGGAAGTTGGTGGGCACCTTCAGGTGCTGCAGTTCGTCGGTTTGCGGGGTATGCAGCAGCAGGTTGACCCAGTCGGGCTGGCCCTTGCGCAGCAGGGCCACCGGCACTTCGAACCACCACAGGTTGCGCTTGGGGTCGAGGATGGCGAACAGGGTGTTGTCGCGGTTGAGCACCGGCCGGGTCAGCGCTTCGTTGCGCCGTGCGATGGCGGTGGGCTTGTCGAGTTTCATGCAGGTTCCTGCGGGTTGACGCTAGATTGGCCTGCCATTGTGCGGCGGGGCCCAGCGCGGGGCAAGCCCGCGCTCGTGTCGTCCCGCTCGACAAATTGAAACTCTGGCGAGGCGGCATGGGTCGATCTGATGTCGACACGATTTTCCGTGTCTTTCCTTCAAGGAGATATCCCATGAGCGGCACCAAGGACAAAGCGAAGGGCCTGGCCAACGAGGCCGTGGGCAACATCAAGCAGGGCGTCGGCAAGGTCACCGACAACGACAAGCTGCGCGCCGAAGGCAAGGCCCAGGAGCTCAAGGGCGAAGCACAACAGGCGGTGGGCAAGGTCAAGGATGCCGTGAAGAAGCCGTGATGCCTGCCTGACGCAACTGTAGGCGCCAGCCTTGCTGGGGAACGGACTCGTACGCGGGCTGTTCGCCAGCAAGGCTGGCTTCTACTTCGGGTAGCCGTTTTCCTGCATTTGCCATTGAGCCGTCACAGTTGCGGCACGGTCTATTAGACTTGTCTGCACTGCCGGGCCTGCCTATGGCCTTGGCCGACCCTCCGAGATCAAGCGGCGAAAGGAGACGCTATGATTTTTCCCGACCTGCGCGGCCTGCCTCTGCATCGCGTGCTGGTGCGTACCGTCAAGGAGTTCCTCGATGACGAGATGTCCACCTATGCCTCCGCGCTGGCCTACCAGATGCTGTTCTCGCTGTTCCCCTTCCTGCTGTTCCTGATCGCCCTGATCGGTTTTCTGCACCTGCCGGACTTTTTCTCCTGGTTGCGTCTGCAATCGGAGCTGGTGCTGCCGCCCCAGGCCCTGGAGCAGGTCAACCCGGTGATCGACCAGTTGCAGCAATCCAAGGGCGGCTTGCTCTCGGTGGGTATCGTCATTGCCCTGTGGACCGCCTCGGCCGGCGTGCGCCTGATGATGAGCGCGATGAACGCCGCCTACGATGTGCCGGAGGGCCGCCCGGTGTGGAAGCGCTTCCCGCTGTCGATCATCTACACCGTGGGCATCGCCGGCATGTTGCTGGCCGCCGCCGCGCTGATGGTGCTGGGCCCGCAAGTCATGGAGTGGATCGCCTCCCAGGTCGGGCTGGAGGAAGCGGTGGTGGTGGTCTGGACCATCCTGCGCTGGCCGGCGATCATCATCCTGATGATGGTGGCCGTGGCATTGATCTATTACGTGATGCCCGATGTGAAACAGAAATTTCGCTTCATCACCCCAGGCTCGGTGCTGGCGGTGGTGGTGTGGATCGTCGCCTCGCTGGGCTTTGCCTACTACGTGAAGACCTTTGCCGACTACAACGCCATGTATGGCAGTATCGGCGCGATCATCGTGCTGCTGCTGTACTTCTATATTTCCGCCGCCGTGTTGCTGCTGGGCGCGGAGATGAACGCGGTGATCGAGCATATGTCGGCCGAGGGCAAGGACCCTGGCGAAAAGGACTTCAACGAGGACAACCCGCAGCAAAGCATTTCCGTGCTCGGCCATGAGCACCCGGTACCCCCCGAACCCCAGACCCGCGAGCCGAACACCTGATGATCCGCGACATTCTCAAGATGGGCGATGAACGCCTGCTGCGCATTGCCCCACCGGTACCTGAACACCTGCTCGGCAGCGCCGAACTGCAGCAACTGATCGACGACATGTTCGAGACCATGGCCCATGTCGGCGGTGTCGGCCTGGCCGCGCCGCAGGTGGGCATCGACCTGCAACTGGTGATCTTCGGCTTCGAGCGCAGCGAGCGCTATCCGGACGCCGAGCCGGTGCCGCGGACCATCCTCCTCAACCCGGTGATCACGCCGTTGGCCATGGAGGTCGAGGACGGCTGGGAGGGCTGTTTGTCGGTGCCAGGCCTGCGCGGCGTGGTGCCGCGCTACAAGCACATCAGCTATTCGGGTATCGACCCCGAGGGCAACCCGATCAACCGCTTCGCCGACGGTTTCCACGCGCGGGTGGTGCAGCATGAGTGCGACCACCTGATTGGCCGCCTGTACCCCTCGCGCATCCAGGACTTCAGCAAGTTCGGCTACACCGAGGTGCTGTTCCCTGGGCTCGAGGTGGCCGACGACTGACCGCGGACCATCGCCATCAGCGGCTTGCTGCGCTGGTAGCGGGCCAGGCGCGCGGCCAGGGCTTGGGGTAGGTCGATGGCGGGCGTGAAGGCCAGGTTCTGGTAAAAGCGCCCCAAGTCTGGGTGGCAGAACAGCCAGGTGGCGCCGGGTGCATCCCTCAGCGCAGTGTTGAGCAGGCGCGTGGCCACGTGTTGGCCCCGCCATTGCGGTGCGACGAACAGGGCGGTCAGCCACTGGCCGCCGGTGACAGGGGTCAGGTTCACCCCAGCAATGATTTCACTGGCGCGCGCTACCCACTGCTCGCCTTCGCCGGCCGCGCGCATGCGTGAGCCATGCTGGCGGTAGAAGTGATCCAGCAGGCGGCGCTGGAGTGGGGGAAGGCGGCTGATATTCATGGTGCTTCAGTAAAAAGGGGCGAGTGCGGACGGGCCGTGCTTTGTCGCAGATTGTTGCAAATGCGGCAAGGGTGATTGTCCTGGTTCGGGGTTCAACTATTCCGGCCTGGGAGTAAAATTTCCCACATCCCCCCAGCAGTACGATAAAGCGGGATCGGTACTTCGTGTCATCTTCGCAGTCGATGACAACTTCTCCGCGCCATTGACGGCTTCAGAAGTCACGCGATCAGCTTGATAGCCATCAAGGTCAACACCCATGAAAGCCCTACTGATTCTTGCATTGGTCGGTATGTCCTCGTTCGCCCTCGCCGATGAGGTCAAGACCGCCTCCAGCCAACCTGCGGTCGAACAATACGACTACTCCACCAACCTCGACATCAAGCGCGTCATCAGCTTGTCGACCATCCCCAACGTGTGCGACGTGGTGCCTGCCACCATGACCTACGAGGACCATCAGGGCCAGGTGCACACCCTGCAATACCGCGCCATGGGCGAGGGTTGCCGGCTGAACTGAGGCCCCCTGCCGTGGATGTCGGTGTTCGTCGACAAGGCCGGCGCCTACAGCGACAGTTGCCAACGTATCAGCTCCAGGCCTTGTTTCAGTTGGGCCCGGCTGCGCGCCGCCGACAGGCTGACCCGTACCGCCGGCACGTTGTCGGTGCCTACCGCGAACACGCTGGCCGGGACGATCTCCACTCCTTGGGCGCGGCAGCGCGCAACCAGTGTCTCGGCCTCTGTTGGCGTGGCCAGCCAGGCATGGGGCGAGGCTACGCCATCGGCCATTAGCGCGTCCCCCAGGATTGTCCGCGCCAGGCGCCAACGTTCGCCCAGCGCTTGCCGCTGCCAGGCCAGGCGCCGGGCAGCGGTGCCGTCGGCGATCCACTGGCAGGCGATGTGCAGGTTCAGCGGCGACAGCGACCAGTGGGTGGCCTGGGCGTGGGGGTCGACCTGCTCCAGCAGCTCTGGCCGGGCGGCGATCCACCCCAGGCGCAGGCCGGCGGCCACGGTCTTGGACAAGCTGCTGATCAGCACGCCGCGGCCGTCGAGCAAGGGGTAGAGCGGCGGCTGGTCGGTCAAGGCGCCGTAGACGTCATCTTCGATCACCAACAGTTGGTGGCGCTTGGCGACGTGCGCCAGCGCCTGGCGCCGGGCCTCATTCATGCAGGCCGCGGTCGGGTTGTGCAGGGTCGGTGTGGTCACCAGCACCCGCGCGCCGCTGGCGCGGGCGACCCGGTCCAGCTCGTCCGGGCGCAGGCCCTGGCCGTCGAGGGCCACGCCATGCACCGGCAGGCGCAATTGGCGACAGGCCGCCTTGATGCCCGGTGCGGTCAGCGCTTCGACCAGCACCGGCTCGCCCGCCTGGCACAGCGACTGCAACACCAGGATCAGGGCCTGTTGGGCGCCACCGCACAGCAGCACCTGCTCGGGGGCAAGCGCCAGGCCGCGGTTGGCCAGCCAGCGAGCCCCGTGGATCCGCCCCAGCAGCAGTTGCTCTGGCCCCAGGTAGTGGTCGAGCAGGGCGCTTTGCCCCTGTTCGAGCAGGTCGCGCAAGCTGTGCGCCAGGTCATGATTGTGCGGGTCGGCCACCGGCACATTGGTCGACAGGTCTATCACCTGCTGTTGACGGTCAGGTTGCTTGAGCCGAAACAGCGTCGCCTCCTTGCTCCCCGCCAGCACATAGGTGCCGCGCCCTACCTCGCCGGCGACCAGGTGCCGCGCGGCAGCCTCGCGGTAGGCCTGCTGCGTGGTACTTGGGTTCAGGCCCAGGGCCCAGGCCAGGCGCCGCTGTGGCGGCAGGCGCTCGCCAATTTTCAGCTCACCGTGCTCGATAGCGGCGGCGATGGCCTCGACCAGCGCCAGGTAGCGCGGTTGTTCGTTGTCCGCCAGGGTGGGAAGCCACACGAAATTGTCGCCCATGCAATATAAGTTTGGACCCATACAATGCCCGGCCCTTAGCATCGGTTCAACCCACTGCCGATAAGGACGCCCGCCATGTTCGACCTGCCCGCCCTGCGCGAAGCCGCCGCCTTCGTTCACCAGCATGTCCCGCCGACCCCACAGCACGCCTGGCCGTTGCTGGCCGAGCGGGTGGGCTGCGAGGTGTGGGTCAAGCACGAGAACCATGCCCCTACCGGTGCCTTCAAGGTGCGCGGCGGGCTGGTCTATGTGCGCTCGCTGCTGGCCAGCGGCCAGGTGCCGCGCGGGTTGGTCACCGCCACCCGGGGCAATCACGGCCAGAGCATGGCCCTGGCGGCGCGCCAGGCTGGTTTGCCGCTGGTGATCGTGGTGCCTGAAGGCAACTCGCGGGAGAAGAACGCCGCCATGCGCGCCCTGGGTGCCGAGCTGGTGGAGCATGGCGTGGACTTCGACGTGGCCCGTGAGGAGGCCGCGCGCCTGGCTGAGGCGCGCGGCTATGCGATGGTGCCGTCGTTCCACCCCGAGCTGGTGCGCGGGGTGGCCACCTATGCCCTGGAGCTGTTCGAGGCGGTGGCCGAACTGGATTGCGTGTACGTGCCGATCGGCATGGGCTCGGGCATCTGCGGGCTGATCCAGGCGCGCAACCTGCTGGGGCTGTCCACCGAAATCGTCGGGGTGGTCTCCAGCGCCGCCGATGCCTATGCCCGTAGCTTCGAGCAGGGTCGCATCGTCACCACCGCCAGCGCCGATACCTTCGCCGACGGCATGGCCTGTCGGGTGCCGCAACCGCAGGCGTTTGCCCTGGTGCGCGAACACGCAGCGCGGATCGTGCGGGTAGCTGATCGCGAGATCGCCGAGGCCATGCGTCTGTACCACGAAACCACCCACAACACTGCCGAGGGCGCAGGTGCGGCGGGCCTGGCTGCGTTGTTGCAGGAGCGTGAGCGCCAGGCCGGCAAGCGTGTGGCGGTGGTGCTCAGCGGGGCCAATGTCGATCGCCAGCGCTATGCGCAGGTGCTGGCGGGGTGAACAACCCTGCGTGAATGTTCGCCCTGTACCGCCAGGCCAGATTCGGGTTCAATCCGGAGTTTCGCTTGCGGCCGAGCCTACCATGCCCTTTTCCAACGGTTTTCTTCTCAGCCTGTCCCTGTGCCTGGACATCGGCATTGCCAACATCGCCATGATTACCCTGGCCATGCAACGCGGCTTCCTGCAAGGCTTCTGGTTGGGGCTGGGGACCTGCGTCGGCGACCTGATCTACGCCCTGGCGGCGTTGGCCGGCATGACCGTGCTGCTGCAGTTCGACAGCGTGCGCTGGACGTTATGGCTGGGTGGTTCGGCGCTGCTGCTGTGGTTCGCGGTGAAAATGCTGCTGGCGGCATGGCGCGGCGGCCACCTGGCGTCGCAAGGTCAGGTGGTGGTCGAGTCGGGCTGGCGCGAGTTCCTGCGCGGGATCTTCCTGGCCATGTCATCGCCCAGCGCGATCCTCTGGTTCGCCGCGGTGGGCGGCGTGCTGATTTCCCGCTCCGGCGCGGGCAGTGCGCTGGATGCCGGCTTGTTCCTCGGCGGTTTCTTCGCCGCGGGCCTGTTCTGGTGCGCCTCGCTGTGTGGCATCGCCAGCCATGGCGGGCGCCTGCTGGGCGATCGCCTGCTGACCTGGTGCTACCTGCTGTCGGCGGCGATTTTCTGCTATTTCGCCGGGTATGTGATTTTGTCGGGTTATCGCGAGTTCATCCTGGCCGTGCCTGCCTGAGGCTGTTTTTTCGAGCCTGTTGTCGATTCGCGACGTGCTCGTTCGACCAGTGTTGAAGGCGCCGAAATGTGTTCGGCGCCATGCGGGCAAACACTGGAGAAACCACCGATGAATGCTGCAGCTCAAACCGAGATCCGCCAACTGATCGAGCACTGGATGCAGGCCGTGCGCGAGCGTGACATCGAGCGCATCGTCCAACCCTACGCCGACGACATCCTGGCCTTCGATGCCATCCAGGCCCTGCAGTTCAAAGGCAAGGCCGCCTACCGCGCGCATTGGGAAATGTGCATGGGCTACTGTACCGGGCCGATGGTGTTCGAACTGGCCGAGTTGACCGTGCACGCCGACGGCGACCTGGGCCTGGCCCACTGGCTCAACCGCTGTGGCCCGGCCGACGATGAAAGCCAGTGCGGTTTCATGCGTGCCACCGTTGGCTACCGGCGTAGCGGCGGGCAATGGCAGGTGATCCACGAACACTGGTCGGCGCCGATCGACATGCAAACCCAGAAGGCCCTGTTCAACCTCAAGCCTTGATACCGCCCATCGCCTATTACCCACCGACCTGCCGGAGACGATCATGAAATACCTGTGCCTGGTCTATTGTGACGAAGCGCTGCTGCACAGCTTGCCCGACAGCCCAGAAGACGCCGAGTGCATGGCCTATGCCGAGTCCATCCACGGCTCTGGACGCATGCTCGCCGCCGAGGCGCTCAAGCCGGTGCAGACCGCCACCACGGTACGCGTGCGTGCCGGGCGCATGAGCCTGACCGACGGCCCATTCGCCGAAACCAAGGAGCAGCTGGCCGGTTTCTACCTGGTCGATGCCCGCGACCTCAACGAAGCGCTGAACATCGCCAAGGGCATCCCGGCGGCGCGGGTCGGCAGCGTCGAGGTACGGCCGGTACGTGAACTGCAACCCTGAACGGGAGCGAGGACCACCCGCATGACGCAGCAGGGAATGCCCATCCGATGGGCGCTGAAAGGCGGGTGCGTCTGGAGGTCGAGGCGGTTTACCGTCGTGACTCCCGGCGCATCCTCGCGACCCTGATTCGGCTTTTGGGGGACTTCGACCTGGCCGAGGAGGCCATGCACGATGCTTTCTTCATTGCCGTCGAGCGCTGGCAGCGCGACGGCATCCCGGACAACCCGCGGGCCTGGCTGGTCTCTGCCGGCCGCTTCAAGGCCATCGACGCCTTGCGCCGGCGGGCGCGCTTCGACCGCTCCCAGGCCGATCTGATCATGCTGCTCGAGGGCCAGGCGCAGGATCCGGGCGATGCGCAACTGCTGGCCGACGATCGCCTGCGGCTGATCTTCACCTGCTGTCACCCGGCGCTGGCCGCGGACGCGCAGGTGCCATTGACCCTGCGCGAGGTGTGCGACCTGACCACCGAGCAGATCGCCCACGCCTTCCTGCAGAGCCCGGCAACCATCGCCCAGCGCATCGTGCGCGCCAAGGCCAAGATCCGCGAGGCGAAGATTCCCTACCAGGTGCCCGAGCGGGCCGAGCTGCCCGAGCGCCTGGAGACGGTACTGCGGGTGATCTACCTAGTGTTCAACGAAGGCTACTCAGCGTCCTCGGGCGATGCTGTGACCACCGGCGAACTGATGGACGAGGCCATTCGCCTGGGCCGGCTAGTGGCGCAGCTGCTGCCCGATGCCGAGGTGCTCGGGCTATTGGCGCTGATGCTGTTGCAGGCTTCGCGGCAACAGGCCCGCAGCGACGCAAGTGGCGAGCTGGTGCTGCTCGACGAGCAGGATCGCCGGTTGTGGGACCGGGCGCAGATCGACGAGGGTTGCCAGTTGCTGCAGCAGGCGCTGCGCAGTCCCCAGATCGGCCCCTACAGCTTGCAGGCGGCAATCGCTGCGGTGCATGCCGAGGCGCCCAGTGCCGAGGCGACCGATTGGCACGAGATCGTCGGTTTGTACGAGGTGCTGCAACGGCACTGGCCGTCGCCGGTGGTGGAGCTGAACCGGGCGGCGGCGTTGGCCAGGCGCGATGGCGCGCAGGCGGGGCTACAGGCGGTCGAGGCGATCCTCGCGCGGGGGGAACTGGGCGACTATCACCTGGCGCATGCCGCGCGGGCCGAGCTGCATCGGCAGTTGGGCAACCTTGAGCAGGCCCGCGCCGCCTGGCAGCAGGCGCTGGCGCTGACCCGCCAGGGGCCGGAGCGCCGGCATATCGAGCGACGCTTGCGCGAGCTGGGGTGAGCGCCTACCGGTAATCTGTAGGAGCGGCCTTGCCGAGGCGTCGGACCGGTCGGAAAGGGCTGCGTAGCGACCCGATTCAGTGTTGATGCAAAGAGCGCCGGGGCCGCTTTGCGGCCCTTTCGCGACACCAGGCCGCTCCTACAGTGACCGTGTGAGCCGCTGTGCTTTCAGCTGGCGACGAACGCCGGCGGGCTGACCAGCTCGACGGTCTGCTGCTTGCGCGGCGCGAGGATTTCAGCCTCGCCAGCCACCACCAGCTCGTCGTTCTGGTTGTACACGTTGGTGGCGATCCGCACCTTGAACTTGGGCAGCTTCTCGAGGATTTCCAGGCGCACGGTCAGGGTGTCGCCGATCTTCACCGGCTTCTGGAAGCTCATCTGCTGGCCCAGGTAGATGGTGCCAGGGCCAGGCAGGGTGCAGGCCACCGCGGCGCTGATCAGCGCGCCGCTGAACATGCCGTGGGCGATGCGCTCCTTGAACATGCTCTTGGCGGCGAACTCGGCGTCCAGGTGCACCGGGTTGTGGTCACCGGACATGGCGGCGAACAGCTGGATGTCACGCTCTTGCACGGACTTCTTGTACTCGGCTTTCTGGCCGACTTCGAGGGCTTCGTAAGGCGTGTTGCTGACCTGGGTCATCAGGGCTTCCTTGTGGGGCGGCGAGGGCGGCTATCATTCGCTGCGGGCAGGGCGGCCAAGGGCCAGCGCCTGCTCCAGCCAGCCGATGATATCGGCGCAGACCTCGTCGCGATGGGTTTCGTTGAGCACTTCGTGCCGTGCACCGGGGTAAAGGCGCAACTGTACATGACAGTTGCCGGTCGCGCGCAGGGCGTCGGCCAGACGGGTGAGACGCTTGCCGGCACTCACCGGATCACATTCGCCGCCCATCACCAGCATCGGCAGGTTCGGATCGATCTGCGCCAGCTGCCGCGCCTGGCTGATCTGCGCCAGGCCTTGCAGGAGATCGAGCCATAGCTGGTTGCTGCAACGAAAGCCGCACAGCGGGTCGGCGATGTACTTGTCCACCTCGGCCTCATCGCGGCTGAGCCAGTCGAACGCGGTGCGGTTGGGCTTGAACGCCTTGTTGAACGAACCGAACGACAGCCAGTCGATCAGCGCGCTCTTGCCCAGCGGGCCCTGGCGCCAGGCCTCGAGCCGGGCGATCAGGCGCGCGGCGCGGTACAGCGTTGCCGGCTGGAAGTTCGAGCCGCTGAGGATCGCCCCCTGCAGGCTGGCGCTGTGGTGCAGCAGGTAGGCCTGGGCGATGTAGCTACCCATGCTGTGGCCGAGCAGGAACAGCGGCGTGCCGGGAAACTGCTGGCCGCTGTGCTGGGCCAGCAGCCCCAGATCGTTGACCACGGCATTCCAG
This sequence comes from Pseudomonas sp. VA159-2, assembly GCF_024126635.1. Taxonomy (NCBI): domain Bacteria; kingdom Pseudomonadati; phylum Pseudomonadota; class Gammaproteobacteria; order Pseudomonadales; family Pseudomonadaceae; genus Pseudomonas; species Pseudomonas sp. VA159-2. The sequence continues at coordinate 94,037 of NZ_JAMYBV010000014.1, forward strand.
CCATTGTGTCGGGCGAACAGGCCCAGGTTGCCCAGCTCGGCGGTGCGGCCATGGCCGCGCAGGTCAGGGGCGAGCAGGGCGAAACCTGCGGCATTGAGCGCCAGGCCCAGGCGCTGGTAGCGCCCGGCATGCTCGGCCATGCCGTGGGCCAGCAGCACCACGGCCTTGACCGGCGTGGTCGGCAGCCATTGGTGCACGTACAGGCTGCAATGCTCGCTGGCGGGCAGCCAGAAGGCGTCATGGGGCATGGCGGGTCCTTGCGCGCTGGGGGTGGTCAACAGTGTATGCGCAAAGCGGCCGATTGCAGGAAGGGCAGAAAAGAGATTCACAATGTTAATGGCGGCACTTGGCGTATTTGCCACCTTCGGCATTGCTGCTAACGTCGGCTGAACGCCTTTTTGCCATCAGGCAACCAGGTCAGGGACGGTCCCGGCAGAGGAACAACAATAAATGCAAGCCGATTTCTGGAATGACAAGCGCCCGGCGGGCGTGCCTTCGACCATTGACATGAATGCCTACACCTCGGTCGTCGATGTCTTCGAGCGCTCCTGCAAGCGCTTCGCCGACCGCCCGGCGTTCAGCAACCTGGGCGTCACCCTCAGCTACGCCGAGCTTGAGCGTCATTCGGCAGCCTTCGCCGCCTGGTTGCAGCAGCACACCGACCTGCAGCCGGGCGACCGCATCGCCGTGCAGATGCCCAATGTCCTGCAATACCCCATTGCCGTGTTCGGCGCCATGCGTGCCGGGCTGGTGGTGGTCAACACCAACCCGCTGTACACCGAGCGCGAGATGCGCCACCAGTTCCAGGACTCCGGCGCCCGTGCCCTGGTGTTCCTCAACATGTTCGGCAAGCGGGTCCAGGAGGTGCTGGCGGACACCGCCATCGAGTACCTGATCGAGGCGAAGATGGGCGATCTGCTGCCGGCGGCCAAGGGCTGGCTGGTCAACACCGTGGTCGACAAGCTGAAGAAGATGGTGCCCGCCTACCAGTTGCCCCAGGCCGTGTCGTTCAAACAGGTGCTGCGCCAGGGGCGCGGGTTGCTGCACAAACCGGTGCCGCAGGTGCTCGATGACGTCGCCGTGTTGCAATACACCGGCGGCACCACGGGCCTGGCCAAGGGCGCCATGCTCAGCCACGGCAACCTGGTGGCCAACATGCTCCAGGTGCTGGCCTGTTTCGGCCAGCACGGGCCGGATGGCCAGCCACTGATCAAGGAAGGGCAGGAGGTGATGATCGCGCCGTTGCCGCTGTACCACATCTATGCCTTCACCGCCAATTGCATGTGCATGATGGTCACCGGCAACCACAACGTGCTGATCACCAACCCGCGGGATATCCCGGGCTTCATCAAGGAGCTGGGCAAGTGGCGCTTCTCGGCGCTGTTGGGCTTGAACACGCTGTTCGTCGCGCTGATGGACCACCCCGGCTTCAAGTCGCTGGATTTCTCGGCGCTCAAGGTCACCAACTCCGGTGGCACCGCGCTGGTCAAGGCCACCGCCGAGCGCTGGGAGGCGCTCACGGGCTGTCGCATCGTCGAAGGCTACGGGCTTACCGAGACCTCGCCGGTGGCCAGCAGCAACCCCTATGGCCAGCTGGCGCGTCTGGGCACTGTGGGTATCCCGGTACCGGGCACCGCGTTCAAGGTGATCGACGACGAGGGCAACGAACAACCCTTGGGCGAGCGTGGCGAACTGTGCATCCAGGGCCCGCAGGTGATGAAGGGGTACTGGCGCCAGCCCGAGGCCAGCGCCCAGGCGCTGGACGCCGAAGGCTGGTTCAAGACCGGCGATATCGCGGTGATCGAGGCGGATGGCTTCACCCGCATCGTCGATCGCAAGAAGGACATGATCATCGTCTCGGGTTTCAACGTGTACCCCAACGAGATCGAGGATGTCCTGATGAGTCACCCACAGGTGGCCAGCTGCGCGGTCATCGGCGTGCCGGACGAGCGCACCGGCGAAGCGGTGAAACTGTTCGTGGTGCCGCGTGCCGGCGGGGTGAGCGTCGAAGAGCTCAAGGCCTTCTGCAAGGCCAACTTCACCGGCTACAAGGTGCCCAAGCACATCGTGCTGCGCGACTCGCTGCCGATGACCCCGGTGGGCAAGATCCTTAGGCGCGAGCTGCGGGATATCGCCTGAGGCCGCAAGGCCGATGAGCACTTGTGGAGGGGGGTGTGGGAGCGGACTTGCGGTGCGAGGGAAGTATCGCCTGGCAAGCCCGCTCTCATAGTTAAGGCAGATGGCTCTAGCACGAGGTTTTCAGGCGAATTCGCGACATTTTGTACAAATACTCTAAAAATGACCTGAAGGTTTCTTTGAGTCATTTTTGTGACCATGCGGGCCGCTTTGGCCTCTAGGCGACCCCTGGCAAAGCTGTTACTCTCGGCGCGCTTTCAGATGATCCGGTTTGCAATGAACCGTCATCCCATATCAATAATAAGCGCATCGACGCGTACCGAATTCGCTGTTGCTGAAGGAGCGGGCTTCCATGATCGAACATTTTTGGAAGGATAAGTACCCAGCCGGAATTACGGCGGAAATCAATCCTGACGAATTCCCCAATATCCAGGCGGTGCTCAAGCAATCCTGCCAACGCTTTGCCGACAAACCGGCCTTTAGCAACCTGGGCAAGACCATCACCTACGGCGAGCTGTATGCCCTGTCCGGCGCCTTCGCCGCCTGGCTGCAACAGCACACCGACCTCAAGCCTGGCGATCGCATCGCCGTGCAACTGCCCAACGTCCTGCAGTACCCGGTCGCCGTGTTCGGCGCCATGCGTGCCGGGCTGATCGTGGTCAACACCAACCCGCTGTACACCGCCCGCGAGCTTGAGCACCAGTTCAACGACTCCGGGGCCAAGGCCCTGGTGTGCCTGGCCAACATGGCGCACCTGGCGGAAAAGGTCGTGCCCAAGACCCAGGTCAAACACGTCATTGTCACCGAAGTGGCCGACCTGTTGCCACCACTCAAGCGCCTGTTGATCAACAGCGTGATCAAGTACGTGAAGAAAATGGTCCCGGCCTACAACCTGCCGCAGGCCGTGCGTTTCAACGACGCGCTGGCGCTGGGCAAGGGCGGGGCGGTCACCGAGGCCAATCCGCAGCCCAACGATGTTGCCGTGCTGCAGTACACCGGCGGCACCACCGGGGTGGCCAAGGGCGCCATGCTGACCCACCGCAACCTGGTGGCCAACATGCTGCAGTGCCGCGCGCTGATGGGGGCCAACCTGCACGAAGGTTGCGAGATCCTGATCACCCCGCTGCCGCTGTACCACATCTATGCCTTCACCTTCCATTGCATGGCCATGATGCTGATCGGCAACCACAACGTGCTGATCAGCAACCCGCGCGACTTGCCGGCCATGGTCAAGGAACTGGGCAAGTGGAAGTTCAGCGGCTTTGTCGGCCTGAACACCCTGTTCGTGGCCTTGTGCAACAACGAAGGGTTCCGCAACCTCGACTTCTCCTCGCTGAAGATCACCCTGTCCGGTGGCATGGCCCTGCAGTTGAGCGTGGCCGAGCGTTGGAAGGCCGTCACCGGCTGCGCCATCTGCGAAGGCTACGGCATGACCGAGACCAGCCCGGTGGCGGCGGTGAACCCGAGCGAGGCCAACCAGGTCGGCACCATCGGCATTCCGGTGCCGTCCACCCTGTGCAAGGTCATCGACGACAACGGCCAGGAACTGCCCCTGGGCGAGGTCGGTGAGCTGTGCGTGAAGGGCCCGCAGGTGATGAAGGGTTATTGGCAGCGTGATGAAGCGACCGCCGAGATCATCGACAGCGAGGGTTGGCTGAAGACCGGCGATATCGCCCTGATCCAGCCGGACGGCTACATGCGCATCGTCGACCGCAAGAAGGACATGATCCTGGTCTCGGGCTTCAACGTGTACCCCAACGAGCTCGAAGACGTGCTCGCGGCCCTGCCGGGCGTGCTGCAATGCGCGGCCATCGGTATTCCCGACGAGAAGTCCGGCGAGGTGATCAAGGTGTTCATCGTGGTCAAGCCGGGCATGACCCTGACCAAGGAGCAGGTGATGGAGCACATGCGCGCCAACGTCACCGGCTACAAGGTGCCGAAGGCCATCGAGTTCCGCGATGCCCTGCCGACCACCAACGTCGGCAAGATCCTGCGTCGCGAATTGCGTGACGAAGAGCTGAAGAAGCAGGGCCTGAAGAAGATCGCCTGATCCGCAGCCTGCGCGATCGTTGTGGGGGCGGCCTTGCGTCGCGAAACGGTCGCGAAGCGGCCCCAGGATATCAGCGATAACGCGTCAATCGATGGGGGGGCTTCGCGCCCCTTTCACGACGCAAGGCCGCTCCCACAGAGAGGTTGTGCAGGGTTAAGACTCAGCGCAATTTCTCGAGCATCTGGTAGTACCACATCCCCGCCGCCAGCAGCGGGTTGCCCAGCAAGTCCCCCATCGGCACCTTGATGTGCTTGCACGCCGCGAAGGTGTCGAACTTCTCCAGCGTACCGGTCAACGCCTCGGCCATGATCTCGCCCATGATATGGCTGGTGGCGATGCCATGCCCGGAATACCCCTGGCAGTACCAGACGTTGTCCGACAGCTTGCCCAGTTGCGGAATGCGGTTGACCACGATGCCCATGGCGCAGCTCCACTGGAACTCGATCGGCACGCCCTTGAGCACCGGGAAGGTGCGTTCGATGCACGGGCGCAGCTCGCCTTCGATGTCCCGCGAGTCGCGCCCGGAGTAGTTGGCGCCGCCGCCGAACAGCAGGCGCTTGTCGGCTGTAAGGCGGTAGTAGTCGAGGACGAAACGGCAGTCGTACACCGCCAGGTCCTGTGGGTTGATCTGTTCAGCCAGCTCGCCCAGCGGCGCGGTGGTGACAATGCCGCCCATGGCCGGGAAGATCTTGCCCTTGAGCTGGCGCTTTTCCAGCTTGTGGTAGACGTCGCCGGCCAACATTACCTGGCGCGCCTCGATCCGCCCCTGGGCGGTGACCACCGCCGGGCGCGGGCCGTGGACGATCTCCAGCACTTCGGAATTCTCGAACACCAGCGCGCCGAGGTCATGGGCGGCGCGGGCCTCGCCCAGGCACAGGTTGAGCGGATGCAGGTGCAGGTTGCGGCGGTTCTTCAACGCGCCCAGGTACAGCGGGCTGTGCAGGTGCTGCTGCATGGCGTCGCGGTCGAGCAACTGCACCAGCTCGCCCATGCCGCGGCGCTGGGCTTCGGCCTCGAAGGCGCGCAGTTCGGTCATGTGCGACGGTTTCATCGCCGCGTGCAGGTGGCCGTGCTTGAGGTCGCACTGGATACCGTAGCGCTCGACGCGCTGCTCGATGATCTGGTGGCCGCGCCAGCGCAGGTGCCAGATGAAGTCGTCCACCTCGGCGCCCAGGCGGTCGCGCATCTGCGTGCGCATGGCCTCGTCGCCCGACAGGCTGCCGGTGACCTGGCCACCGTTGCGCCCGCTGGCGCCCCAGCCGATGCGGTTGGTCTCGACGATGGCCACCTTCAGGCCACGCTCGGCCAGCTCCACCGCAGTGGCCACGCCGGTAAAACCGCCGCCGATGATCGCCACGTCCACCTGCACCGTGCCCTTGAGTGTGGGGTATTCGGTGGTGTCGTTGAGGGAGGCGCTGTAGTAGGAAGGCGCGCGCTGGGCCGGCCCGTTGTTCACTGCTGCGTTCATGGGTGTTCCTTGTCGTGATTCGGGGTTCAGGCCTGGTGCAGGTACCAGCGCCAGTCCTGTTCGCCGACCTCGGCCATGAACTGGCGGTGCTCGGCGCGCTTGACCTTCAGGTACACACCGAGGAAGGCCTCGCCCAGCGCCTCCCGGGCCCAGGTCGATTGCTCCAGGGCCTGCAGGGCGGTCAGCCAGTCGCTGGGCAGGTACTCGCTGGCCTGGGCATAGCCGTTGCCTTCGACCGGCGCGCCGGGATCGAGCTGTTCGCCGATGCCCTGGTGCGCGGCGGCGAGGAGCGCGGCGGCGGCCAGGTAGGGGTTGGCATCGGCGCCGCAGATGCGGTGTTCGACATGGCGGCTGGCCGCCGGGCCACCGGGCACCCGCAGGCTGACGGTGCGGTTGTCCACGCCCCAGGTCGGTGCCAGTGGTGCATAGCTGTTGGCCTGGAAGCGGCGGTACGAGTTGGCGTTTGGGCAGAACAGCAACAGCGATTCACGCAGGTGGCGCAGCATGCCCGCCACCGCCTGGCGCAACAGCGGGGTACCGGCCTTGTCCTGGCTGGCGAACAGGTTGTTGCCGGCGGCATCGGCCAGGCTCAGGTGCATATGCATGCCGGTGCCGGCCAGTTGGGCGAATGGCTTGGCCATGAAGCAGGCCTGCATGCCATGGGCATTGGCAATGCCCTTGACCAGGCGCTTGTAGCGCACAGCCTGGTCCATGGCCTGCAGCGCGTCACCGTGCTCCAGGGTGATCTCCACCTGGCCGGGCGCGTACTCGGAGATCGCCGTGCGCGCCGGAATGCCCTGGGCCTTGCAGGCAGCATAGAGGTCGGCGAGGAAGGGTTCGATCTGCTCCAGCTCGCGCAGGCCATACACCTGGGTCCCGCGCGGCCGTCCACCGTCGCTGTCCAGCGCCGGCTGTGGCCGACCTTGGGCATCGCGCTGCTGGTCGAGCAGGTAGAACTCCAGCTCGCAGGCCATTACCGGGTGGTAGCCGTCGGCCTTGAGCGCGTCGATGACCTTCAGCAGCACATGGCGCGGGTCCGCCACGCTGGCCGGCAGGCCTTCGCGGGGGTGCATGCTGACCTGCACGGCGGCGGTCGGCACCCGGCGCCAGGGCAGGCGCACCAGGCTGCCATCCAGCGGGTAGGCGCGGCAGTCGATGTCGCCGACGTCCCAGACCAGGCCGGAGTCTTCGACATCGTCGCCATTGAGGGTCAGGCCGAGGATGGTGCTGGGTAGCGGGCGGCCGCTTTCGAACACCGCCAGCAGTTCCTCGCGGTGCAGCAGCTTGCCGCGGGGCACGCCGTTGGCGTCGAGGATGAACAGTTCGATCAGTTCGATATCGGGGTTGTCGGCCAGGAAACGCCTGGCGTGCTCGGCAGGGGCAAAGTGCATGGTGGATTCGCTCTAGGACACGCAGGACCGCCGCGCAGGCGAGCGGTCAGGCTGAGACAATCGGCCGATGAGGGCCGGGTCGGGTCAGGGGGGCGTGAGCGAAGTGTCCGGTGGGCGCGCATGGCGGCAATGCCACAGGGCCCAGAAGGCAAGAATGATGTGCACCAGCGGATTTTCGCCGGCACGGACCCTGGCCTTCGGCAGCGAAGGTTGGGGCAGCGGGCGGGCGATCATCGTGTCGGCAAGCATCGCTCGATACTCACATGGTCGGTAAGGTTGATTAAATCAGTGAATGGCGACGTTCATTCCGGTGAGCGCTAAACATTGGCAAGGCTTGCCCGCCGCTTCGCAGGCGCTTGGGACGCTGCCCGCCGCTGAACGGCGGGCACAGGCAGCATCAACTTCGCAAATCTGCGACAATCCTGCTTCTTACGCCTGCCGATCATGAAAAAGCAGCACTCGCCTGCATCATTAAAAAGCCCCATGACAGACCACGCCATCGAACAACTGCTGAACAACCTCGACCACGCCATGATCGCCGACCGTCACCGGTTGCGCCGACAACTGCACGAGCTGCGCAAGCGCCCCGACGAGGGCAAGCTTGCACAGTGGGTCGAGAGGGTCCAGGCGTCCTGTGCCCAGGTGACCGCACGCCAGCAGAGCGTGCCGCACATCCGCTACGACGACAGCTTGCCGATCGCCGCCAAGCGCGACGAGATCAAGAAGGCCCTGGCCGAACACCAGGTGCTGGTGATCGCTGGCGAAACCGGTTCGGGCAAGACCACCCAGCTGCCGAAGATCTGCCTGGAGCTGGGCCGCGGCAGTCATGGCCTGATCGCCCATACCCAGCCCCGGCGGATCGCCGCGCGCAGCGTCGCGGCGCGGGTCGCCGAAGAGCTGGGCACGCCGCTGGGCGCGCTGGTCGGCTATCAGGTGCGTTTCGAGGACCAGAGCGACTCGAACACCCTGGTCAAGCTGATGACCGACGGCATCCTGCTGGCCGAGACCCAGCACGACCGCTTTCTCGAGCGCTACGACACGATCATCGTCGACGAAGCCCACGAGCGCAGCCTGAACATCGATTTCCTGCTCGGCTACCTCAAGACCCTGCTGCACCGTCGCCCGGATCTCAAGCTGATCATCACCTCGGCGACCATCGACTTGGAGCGTTTTTCCCAGCACTTCGACGGTGCGCCGATCATCGAGGTGTCCGGCCGTACCTACCCGGTGGACACCTGGTATCGGCCGCTGACCAGCGAGCAGGACGAGGAGGGCAACCAGCTCGAGGAGGACCTCTCGGTCGACCAGGCGATCCTCGCCAGCCTCGACGAGATCGCCCAGCACGAACGCAGCCAGGGCAAGGGCCCGGGCGATGTGCTGGTGTTCCTGCCCGGCGAGCGCGAGATCCGCGATGCCGCCGAGATCCTGCGCAAGGCGCAGTTGCGCCACACCGAGATCCTGCCGCTGTATGCGCGGTTGTCGCCGGCCGAGCAGCAGAAGATTTTCCAGTCCCACAGCGGGCGACGCGTGGTGCTGGCGACCAACGTTGCGGAAACCTCGCTGACCGTGCCGGGCATTCGCTACGTGATCGACAGCGGCACCGCGCGCATCAGCCGCTACAGCTACCGCGCCAAGGTCCAGCGCCTGCCCATCGAGGCGGTGTCCCAGGCCAGCGCCAACCAGCGCAAGGGCCGCTGCGGCCGGGTCGAGCCGGGCATCTGCATTCGCCTGTACAGCGAGGAAGACTTCAACGGTCGGCCGGCGTTCACCGACCCGGAGATCCTGCGCACCAACCTGGCCGCGGTGATCCTGCAGATGCTGCACCTGCGCCTGGGCGCGATCGACGCCTTCCCGTTCATCGAGCCGCCGGATGGCAAGGCCATCAGCGACGGTTTCAACCTGTTGCAGGAGCTTTCGGCGGTCAATCGCGAGAACCAGCTGACCCCGCTGGGGCGCCAGCTGGCGCGCCTGCCGATCGACCCGCGGCTGGGCCGCATGCTGCTTGAAGGCGCCCGCCAGGGCAGCTTGCAGGAGGTGCTGGTCGTCGCCAGCGCGCTGTCGGTGCAGGATCCGCGCGAGCGCCCGCCGGAGCGCCAGCAGGCCGCCGACCAGGCCCATGCGCAGTGGAAGGACGTCGATTCCGACTTCGCCGCACTGGTCAACCTGTGGCGCGGCTTCGAGGAGCAGCGCCAGGCGCTGACCGCCAACCCGCTGCGCAACTGGTGCCGCAAGAACTTCCTCAACTACCTGCGCCTGCGCGAGTGGCGCGACGCCCATCGCCAGTTGGCGCTGATCTGCCGCGACCTGCAGTTGGCGGTGAACAAGGAGCCGTGCACCTACCAACCGCTGCACAAGGCCATCCTCAGCGGCCTGCTCAGCCAGATTGGCCAGAAGACCGAGGAAGGCGACTACCAGGGCGCGCGCCAGCGGCGTTTCTGGATTCACCCGTCCTCGGGCATCGGCCGCAAGCGCCCGCAGTGGGTGATGGCCGCGGAGCTGGTGGAAACTACCAAGCTGTACGCGCGCGTGGTGGCCAAGATCGAGCCGGACTGGATCGAGCCGCTGGCCAGCCACCTGATCAAGAAGAACCACTTCGAGCCGCACTGGGAGAAAAAACGCGGCCAGGTGGTGGCCTACGAGCAGATCACCCTGTACGGGCTGATCCTGGTCGGCCGGCGCCCGGTGCATTTCGGCCCGATCGACCCGGTCACCTCGCGCGAGTTGTTCATCCGCGAGGGCCTGGTCGGCGGCGAAATCCAGTCGCGGGCCAAGTGCCTGGCGGCCAACAAGCGCCTGCTCGAGCAGCTCGACGCGCTGGAGGCCAAGGCCCGCCGGCGCGACATTCTTGCCGACGAGGAGACGCTGTACGCCTTCTATGAGGCGCGCCTGCCCGAAGAGATCCACCAGACCGCGACCTTCGACAGCTGGTACCGGATGAACAGCCAGAAGGATCCGAACCTGCTGATCATGCGCGAAGAGGACGTGCTCGCCCGCGAGGCCAGCGAGGTCACCGCCGCGCAGTACCCAGACCACCTGCAGGTGGGCGAGCTGCGTTTGTCGCTGAGCTACCACTTCGAGCCCAACCACCCGCGTGACGGCGTGACCGTGCGGGTGCCGGCGCCGCTGTTGCCGAACCTGCCGGGCGAGCGCCTGGAATGGCTGGTGCCAGGCTTGCTGGAGGCCAAGTGCATCGCCCTGGTGCGCAACCTGCCCAAGGCCCTGCGCAAGAACTTCGTGCCGGTGCCGGACTTCGTCAAGGCGGCGCTGGCGCGCATGAGCTTCGGCCAGGGCGGGCTGCCGCAAGCATTGGGCCAGGAGCTGCTGCGCATGACCGGCGCGCGGGTGTCCGATGAGGCCTGGGCGGAAGCTGCCGGGTTGGTGGAAGGCCATCTGCGCATGAACATCGAAGTGGTCGATGCCCAGGGCAAGTTCCTCGGCGAAGGCCGCGACCTGGCCGAGCTGACCGCGCGCTTTGCCGCCGCCAGCCAGGCCGCGCTGGCCCTGCCGCGCAGCGACAAGGCCGAACAGCCGGTACAGGCCAAGGCTTTCGCGCAGGTGGCGCAGACCGCGCAGCAGAAGATCGCCGGGTTGTCGATGACGGTTTACCCGGCACTGGTCGAGGACAATGGCACGGTGCGCGAGGGGCGCTTCTCGACCCAGGCCGAAGCCGAGTTCCAGCACCGTCGCGCCTTGCAACGCTTGTTGCTGCAGCAGTTGGCGGAGCCGGCCAAGTTCCTGCGCGGCAAGCTGCCGGGGCTGACCGAGCTGGGGCTGCTGTACCGTGAACTGGGACGGGTCGAGGCGTTGGTCGAGGATATTCTCCTGGCCAGCCTTGACAGCTGTGTGCTGGAAGGCGAAGACCCACTGCCGCGTGATGGCGCGGGCCTGGCCTCGCTGGCCGAGCGCAAGCGCGGCAACTGGACCGAGCACGCCGAACGCCTGGCCCGCCAGACCCTGGAGGTGCTGAAGCTGTGGCATGGCCTGCAAAAGCGCTTCAAGGGCAAGATCGACCTGGCCCAGGCGGTGGCGCTCAACGACATCAAGCAGCAGCTGGCCAACCTGGTGTACCCCGGCTTCGTGCGCGAGACACCAAGTGCCTGGTTCAAGGAACTGCCGCGTTATCTCAAGGCGGTGGAGCTGCGCCTGGAAAAACTGGGTTCGCAGGTGCAGAAGGACCGGGTGTGGAGCGGCGAACTGGCCAATTGCTGGGCCCAGTACCAGGCCCGCGCCGACAAGCATGCCCAGGAAGGCAAGCGCGACGAGCAGTTGACCCTGTACCGCTGGCTGCTGGAGGAATACCGGGTGTCGTTGTTTGCCCAGCAGTTGGGTACCAAGGTGCCGATTTCCGACAAGCGACTGAGCAAGCAGTGGAGTCTGGTGGAAGCCTAACCTCGCTGATTTGTGGCACACTTGCAGGAAGTTGCGGCCGCATGGCGGCCCATTCGCTGGCAAGCCAGCTCCTACAGGTTTATCGCCGATTCTGAAGTCGGTGGTGGTCCTGTAGGAGCGGGTTTACCCGCGATCGAGGGCAAAGCCCTCGCCAATACGGATTATTACGATTGCAAACTGGTACCAAGGTGCCAGTATCGAACCCCAATTTTTGGCCTGCGCCCGTCCGGCGCCGGCCCCAGACCAGAGGAACGACCGTGCACAACGTCGTGATCAGCGGCACCGGCCTGTACACCCCGGCCCAGAGCATTTCCAACGAAGAACTGGTGGAATCCTTCAACGCCTGGGCACAGCGTTTCAACCGTGACAACGCCGCCGCCATCGAACGTGGCGAGGTCGAGGCGGCGCCGCTGTCCGACGCCGCCTTCATCGAAAAGGCCTCGGGCATCAAGAGCCGCTTCGTCATGGACAAGGCTGGCATTCTCGACCCGCAACGCATGAAGCCGCGCTTGCCCGAGCGCAGCAACGACGAGCAATCGATCCTCTGCGAGATGGGCGTGGCCGCTGCCCGCCAGGCCCTGGAGCGTGCCGGTCGCACCGCCGCCGATGTCGACGGGGTGATCGTCGCCTGTTCCAACCTGCAGCGCCCGTACCCGGCCATCGCCATCGAAGTGCAGCAGGCGCTGGGCATCCAGGGCTTCGCCTTCGACATGAACGTGGCCTGCTCGTCGGCCACCTTCGGTATCCAGACCGCCGCCAACAGCGTGCAGTTGGGCCAGTCGCGCTCGGTGCTGGTGGTCAACCCGGAGATCTGCACCGGCCACCTGAACTTCCGCGACCGTGACAGCCACTTCATCTTTGGTGATGCCGCCACCGCCGTGCTGGTCGAACGGGCCGACCTTGCGACTTCGCAGCATCAGTTCGATATCGTCAGCACCAAGCTGCTGACCGCGTTCTCCAACAATATCCGCAACAACTTCGGCTTCCTCAACCGCGCCGCCGAAGAGGGCATCGGTGCCCGTGACAAGCTGTTCGTGCAGGAAGGCCGCAAGGTGTTCAAGGAAGTCTGCCCGATGGTCGCCGAGCTGATTGGCCAGCACCTGGCCGAGAACGACCTGCAACCGTCTGACGTCAAGCGCTTCTGGCTGCACCAGGCCAACCTGAGCATGAACCACCTGATCGTCAAGAAGCTGCTGGGGCGTGAAGTGGCCGAGGAAGATGCGCCGGTGATCCTCGATCGCTATGCCAACACCAGTTCGGCCGGTTCGGTGATTGCCTTCCACCTGTACCAGGATGACTTGGCGACAGGCTCGCTGGGTGTGTTGAGCTCGTTTGGCGCGGGGTATTCGATCGGCAGCGTGATCCTGCGCAAGCGGTGATTTTCAGTTCGAGAATGCCGGGGCCGCTGTGCGGCCCTTTCGCGACACAAGGCCGCTCCTACAGGAGAACGCATTTGCCTGTAGGAGCGGCCTTGTGTCGCGAAAGGGCTGCGAAGCAGCCCCGGCTTTCTGACAGGTAAACAAAAAAAACGGGAAATGCCGGATGGGGTCGGCATTTCCCGCTTCAGCGTGGAGCAAGGGAGCGTAACGCTTAGAACTTGGCTTCCAGGTCGACCTGCAGGGTGTCGACGTCAGCATTGCTGTTCGGCAACTGCGACAGGTCGGTCTTGGCCATCAGGTAGGCCGCGCCCAGCGAGAAGTTCTTGTCGATCTCGTAACCCACCTTGAACTTGTGGCCGCGCGAGCCGGTGAAACCTGCGCCGAAGTCGGAGTCGGTGAACAGGCTGACCACGGCGTTGCGCTGCACATCGCGGTAGTTGTAGTCCAGGTTCCAGGCGCCGACCTTGGTTTTCAGACCGGCCAGCCAGGCCTTGTCTTCGCCGTCGGTGCTTTCGGTGTTCTTGACGAACTGGCCATATGCCGACAGCGGGATGGCGAAGCCGGTGAAGTCCACCTGGCCAAAGCCTTCCACCAGGTTGAACTCGTCGGTGGTGTTGCCGAAGCTGCGCAGCACGGCCGACTTCTTGTCGTTGTCGAAGCCGTAGATGCTGCCGCCCACGGTGACCTTGACGGTATCGGCGGCATTGAACTTGGTGCCCAATTGGCCGTGGTACAGCTGGGCGTCGTGCTTGAACTGCACGCCGTCGCCGTCGACGTTGTCCTTGAGGGTGTAGTGGCCGGCGCTGCCGAACAGCTCGGCGGCACCCAGGTTGGTCTTGTAGGTGACCGCCACGCCTTCAGGGTTGATGTCGCTGTCCCAGATGACGTCGCCCATGCTCACCCATGGCTGCATCATCTTGCCGCCGATCAGGTGCAGGTTGGGCACGGCGGTCGGGTGCCAGTCGAGGTAGGCGAGGTCGACCCACAGCGATTTCTTGTCGAAGTAGTTGTCCAGGCTCTGGTTGGTCGAGCGGGCGTCCGAGCTGCTGCCGGTGGCCACGCGGATACCGGCGTCGACCTGCGGGTTGATCTCGCTGTAGAAGCCGACCCGGGCGCGCACGCGCTCGCGGTCCTGGTTGCCGCTGCGGCTGTTGGGGTTGTCGACGTTGACGTCTTCGTAACGCAGGCGCACATCACCCTTGATCTGGGTCTTGGCGGCCCATGCCACTTTTTGTTCGAAGGAGCTCAGACGCTCGGACTGGGCTTTCTGGTCGGCCTTTTCCTTGGTTTCCTTTGCCAGGTCGCCCTGCAGTTCGTTGTACTGCGCCTGGTTGATCGAGCCATTGGCGCGGAGCATTTCGAGCAGCTTGGCGTCGACAGCAGCACTGGCCGGAGTACTCAGAGCCAGCATCATGCCGGTGAGGCTCACTCCAGTAAGTGTAGAAACAAGACGCATAAGGTTCTCCCTGTTGGAAAAAGTGGGGAGGCTCAAGCGCCCGCCCCCAAGTTGGCATGTCTTCGGAAAGGGCCTGACTAGACAGGTTCTGGGGTTCCGGAAAACAGGCGCAAGTATTGCGGGGGTGGATGACAGAATAATGTCTAAACAGTGGCACTGTTGTTAAGTCAGCGGCCTGTCATTTGAGTGTCGCCGGCGACTTGGCAATACTGGCACTCTCTCTTCAGCGAGTTGCAAACGTGATCAGCCTCCACAGCCTTGCCCATCTGCGCGACCTGCCGGCGACCACCTGGGATGCCCTGGTGCCCGATGCCCAGCCGTTTCTGCGCCATGCCTTTCTCACGGCCATGGAGGACAGCGCCAGCGTAACCCCCGACACGGGGTGGGCTGCCGAGCACCTGGTGCTGGAGCGCGACGGTGAAGTGCGCGCGTTGCTGCCGGCCTACCGCAAGTGGCATTCGTTCGGCGAGTACGTGTTCGATCATGGCTGGGCCGACGCCTGCGAGCGGGCTGGCATCGCCTACTACCCCAAGTTGCTTGGCGCCGTGCCGTTCAGCCCGGTGAGCGGGCCGCGGCTGCTGGCCGCCGACCCGGCCGAGGGCCTGCTGCTGTTGCAGGCGATCCCGGAGTATCTGGGCAAGGGTGGGTTGTCCGGGGCGCACATCAATTTCACCGACCCCGTGCTGGATCAGGCCATTGGCGCTCTGCCCGGCTGGATGGAGCGCCTGGGCTGCCAGTTCCACTGGCGCAACCCCGGCTACCGGGACTTCCAGGATTTTCTCGACCGCCTCAGCTCGCGCAAGCGCAAGCAGATGCGCAAGGAGCGCGAGCAGGTGGCGGGGCAGGGCATCGACTTCGCCTGGTACCGGGGCGAACAGTTGAGCGAGGCGCAGTGGGATTTCGTCTACCGCTGCTACGCCAACACCTATGCGGTGCGGCGGCGTGCGCCGTACCTGACCCGGGCATTCTTCAGCCTGGTCGCCGAGCGCATGCCCGAGGCCATCCGCGTGGTGATCGCCCGGCAGCAGGGGCGGGAGGTGGCGATGGCGTTCAGCCTGGTGGGGGGCGACAGCTTGTATGGTCGCTACTGGGGCTGCCTGGACGAATTCGACCGGCTGCACTTCGAGACCTGTTTCTACCAGGGCATGGACTTTGCCATCGCTGAAGGCTTGCAGCGCTTCGATGCCGGGGCCCAGGGCGAACACAAGCTGATTCGGGGGTTCGAGCCGGTGATCACGCGCTCGTGGCATTACCTGCTGCACCCAGGGTTGCGTCGGGCGGTCGCGGATTTCCTGCGCCAGGAACGCGAAGGGGTGATGGCCTACGCCGAGCAGGCGCGGGAAATGTTGCCGTACCGCCAGGTTTGAAGTGTCTGGCCACACGCTATCCCTGTAGGAGCGGCCTTGTGTCGCGAAAGGGCTGCGTAGCAGCCCCAGGATTTCAGCGTTGACACAAAGACCGCCGGGGCCGCGTTGCGGCCTTCTTGCGGCACAAGGCCGCTCCCACAGGGGCCGCGCCCAACTCAATCGACGCCGACGAACCCGCCGGTCTGGTGGTGCCACAACCGTGCATACAACCCATGCTGCGCCAGCAGTTCGGCGTGGCTGCCGCTCTCGACGATGTGGCCCTTGTCCAGCACGATCAAGCGGTCCATGCGGGCGATGGTCGACAGGCGGTGGGCGATGGCGATCACCGTCTTGCCCTGCATCAGGGTTTCCAGGCTCTCCTGGATGGCTGCCTCGACCTCCGAGTCCAGTGCCGAAGTGGCTTCGTCCATGATCAGGATCGGTGCGTTCTTCAGCAGCACCCGGGCAATGGCGATGCGCTGGCGCTGGCCGCCGGAAAGCTTCACTCCACGCTCGCCGACATGGGCGTCGAACCCGCTGCGCCCCTGGGCGTCGGACAATTGCGGGATGAACTCGTCGGCCCGAGCCCGGCGCACCGCTTCCCAGACCTCCTCGTCAGTGGCGTCGGGGCGGCCGTACAGCAGGTTGTCGCGGATCGAGCGGTGCAACAGCGAGGTGTCCTGGGTGATCATGCCGATCTGCGCGCGCAGGCTGGCCTGGTTGACCTCGGCGATGTCCTGGCCATCGATGAGGATGCGCCCGGCCTGCACGTCGTACAGGCGCAGCAGCAGGTTGACCAGGGTCGACTTGCCGGCGCCGGACGGGCCGATCAGGCCAATCTTCTCGCCCGGGCGGATGTCCAGGTTGAGCGCGTCGATCACCTGGCTGCCCTTGCCGTAGTGAAAGCCCACGTGCTCGAAGCGCACGCCGCCCTGCCTGACCTTGAGCACCGGCGCCTGGGGCTTGTCGCTGACGCTGACCGGCTGGGCAATCGTCTGCAGGCCGTCCTGGACCATGCCGATGTTCTCGAAGATGCCGTTGACCACCCACATGATCCAGCCCGACATGTTGACGATGCGGATCACCAGGCCGGTGGCCAGGGCGATGGCGCCGACGGTGATCGACGCCTGGCTCCACAGCCACAGGGCCAGGCCCGTGGTGCACACCACCAGCAAGCCGTTGAGCGAGGTGATGACCACGTCCATGCTGGTGATCACCCGCGCGGCCAGCTGGGTCTTCTCGGTCTGTTCGCTGATCGCCTCGCGGGCATACTGCTGCTCGTAGTCGGTGTGGGCGAACAGCTTGAGGGTGGCGATGTTGGTGTAGCCGTCGACGATGCGCCCCATCAGCTTGGAGCGGGCGTCGGAGGAAATCACCGAACGCTCCTTCACCCGTGGCACGAAGTAGTACAGCGCGCCGATGTAGCCGGCGATCCACACCAGCAACGGCACCATCAGCCGCCAGTCGGCCTCGGCGAACAGCACCAGCGCGCTGATGGCGTAGATCAGCACGTGCCACAAGGCATCCACCGCCTGTACCGCCGAATCGCGCAGCGAGTTGCCGGTCTGCATGATGCGCTGGGCGATGCGCCCGGCGAAGTCGCTCTGGAAGAAGTTCAGGCTCTGCTTGAGCACGTAGGTGTGGTTCTGCCAGCGGATCAGGCTGGTCATGCCCGGGCTGATGGTCTGGTGCACCAGCAGGTCATGCAGGCCGAAGAATACCGGCCGCAAAACCAGCACCACCACCACCATCCAGATCAGCTCGCCGCTGTGCTCGCTGAAGAAGTTGGCGTTGGGGGTGCCCTGGGCCAGGTCGATGATGCGGCTCAGGTAGCTGAACAGCGCCACCTCGATCAGCGAGGCGACCAGGCCGACGATCAGCAGGGCGAGGAAGCTCGGCCAGACCTGGCGCAGGTAGTAGAGGTAGAAAGGCCAGACCTTGCCGGGAGGCGCCTCGCTGGGCGCCTCGCGGAAAATATCGATCAATTGCTCGAAACGACGGTACAGCATGGGTGACAAGACTCCTGTATGACCCGACCCACGTCCCTGTGTGGTGCGTGGTCAGTCGATGCGTTTGGCCGACTTGATGTACACCGGGTCGGCCGGGACATCGCGCATGCCTTTTTTGACGGTGGTGGGCGAGTTGACGATCTGGTCGACCACCTCCATGCCCTTGGTGACCTTGCCGAACACCGCGTAGCCACGGTCGCGGCCCGGGTTGAGGAAATCGTTGTCGGCGACGTTGATGAAGAACTGGCTGGTGGCCGAGTTCGGGTCGGAGGTGCGTGCCATCGACAGGGTGCCGCGGGTGTTCTGCAGGCCGTTGCTGGCCTCGTTGCGGATCGGATCCTGGGTGCTCTTTTGCACCATCTGGTCGGTGAAGCCGCCGCCCTGGACCATGAAGCCTGGGATCACGCGGTGGAAGATGGTGTTGTTGTAGAAGCCGCTGTCGACGTACTGGAGGAAGTTCTTGGTACTGATCGGGGCTTTTTCTGCGTTCAGCTCGATCTCGACCTGGCCGAAGCTGGTGTCCAGCAGCACGTGCGGGGTCTTGTCCGAGGCCATGACGCTGGTGGCGAAGGCGACCGAACAGGCGGTGAGCAGAAGTTTTTTCAGCATGGGCTCAAAGATCCTTGAGAGGTGGAAGCGGCTGCGAGGAACTGCAGCAGGGTACGGTTGAAGACTTCGGGTTGATCCAGGGGCGTAGCGTGCCGCGAATCGGCGATGACCGCCAGCCTGGCGTTGGGCATCAGGGCGACGTAGCGCTCCTTGAGTTGTATCGGTGTGTAATCGTGATCAGCGGCGATCACCAGCGTGGGACAGTGGATCTGGCCGATGCGTTCCTGCACGCCCCAGTCGACGATGGCGTCGAAGCTTTTCAGATACGCGCGCTTGTCGTTGCGCGCCCAGCGCTCGGCCATCTTGCGCCGTAGCTCGGCTTGCTGCGGCTTGGGAAACAGCCGCGCGGCCAGGCCCTTGCCCACCGTCTCGACGCTGAGCAGCCGCGCCAGGCCCCAGCGCTTGAGCCACCAGAGCCAGTCGCTCGGGGTACGGCGCTTCACTTCTGGGGCGCTGTTGACGATGCACAGGCTGCGCAGCCAGTCGGGGTGATCGACGGCAAGCTGGAAACCGAGCATGCCGCCCATGGACAGCCCGACGAAATGCACCGGGCCGCAGCCCAGGTGCTGGAGCAAGGCCAGCAGGTCTTCGCTGAAGGTCTTGATCTGGTAGCCCCGGCGCGGCTTGGACGATTGCCCGTGGCCGCGGATGTCCATCAGGATCACCCGGTAGTGGCGGCTGAACTCGGGTACCTGCAACTCCCAGTCCTGGCTGCTCGAACCCAGCCCGTGCAGTAGCACCAGGGGCTCGCCCTGGCCATGTTCCTGGTAATGCAGCAGGCATCCGTCGTGTTCGAAACAGGCCATGGGCGCGATCCTTTCAGGCTTGCGGGGGAGCGGCGAAGGGCACGTCCAGCGGCGCGGTGTCGAAATTGCGCAGCAATTCGATGAGGATCTGCGTGGCCGGGCCCAGGGTCTTTTCCTTGCTCGAGTAAAGGTAGAACAGTGGGTGGCGGCTGCCACCCTGATCCAGCGGCAGCGGCTTGAGCACGCCTTCGCGCAGCTCGCGCTCGATCATGTGCCGGGGCAGCCAGGCGAAGCCCAGGCCGCTGCTGACGAAGGTCGCGGCGGTGCCCAGGCTGCCCACCGTCCAGCGTTGTTCGGCGCCCAGCCAGCCGACGTCGCGCGGCTGGGCGCGGCCGGAGTCGCGGATCACCACCTGCAACTGGCTTTCCAGGTCCTGGAAGGTAATTTCGCGGCCCATGCGGTGCAGGGCATGCTCGGGGTGGGCGACGGCGATGAATTCCACCGGGCTCAGTTCGGTACCCAGGTAGCCGCCGATGTTGAAGCTGCTGATGGCCAGGTCGGCGATGCCTTCATGCAGCACCTCCTCGACCCCGGACAGCACCTCTTCGCGCAGGCGCACGCGGCAGCCGCGGCTCTGCGGCATGAACGCGCTCAGGGCGCGCACCAGGCGGGCGCTGGGGTAGGCAGCGTCGACCACCAGGCGCACCTCGGCTTCCCAGCCCTGTTCCATGTGGTGGGCCAGGTCTTCGAGCTGGCTGGCCTGCTTGACCAGTTGCCGCGAGCGCCGCAGCAGCACGCTGCCGGCCTCGGTCAGCACCGCCTTGCGCCCGTCGATGCGCAGCAGCGGCACGCCCAGTTGCTCCTGCATGCGCGCCACGGTGTAGCTCACCGACGACTGTGAGCGGTGCAGGGCCTCGGCGGCCTGGGCGAACCCGCCGTGATCGACCACCGCCTGCAGGGTCCGCCACTGATCCAGGGTTACGCGCGGCGCTTTCATCTATGGCTCCTGTTGTCCTAAGCTGCGCTCTTCTCAAGGAGAGCGCCCTATGAAGAAAAGTTGTCTGGCCGTGCTGCTGTGCCTGCCCCTCGGGGCCATGGCTTATCCCATCGACGTGGAAAAGCAGATGACCGGGGTCAAGGTCGACTACACCGCCTATGACACTGCCTACGACATTGGCTCGATCAGCCTGAACAACTATGGGCAGGTGGCGGCGGCGTGCAAGGTCAGTTTCCGCAATGGGCCCGAGGCGCCACGGGTGCGCCGGGTCAACGTGCCGGCCGGCAAGAGCGTCGATGTGACGGCCAAGTTCAACCGGCAGATCATCAAGCTGCGCATCGTGCTGGACTGCAAGGCGGAATAAAACTGATTAATCGATATATTTAGCCCACTTTTTACGCTTTTTTATCGATAGGTCAACCTCTAATCTCACCTCCATCGAATCGCACCCCTTTACCGCCGATGGAGGCAGCCATGTCCCGCGTACTGATCATCGAAAGCAGCGCCCGCCAGCAGGATTCCGTTTCTCGCCAACTGACCCAGGATTTCATCCAGCAGTGGCAGGCGGCGCACCCGGCCGACGCGATCACCGTACGCGACCTGGCGCTGACCCCGGTGCCGCACCTGGATGCCCACCTGCTCGGCGGCTGGATGAAGCCCGAGGAGCAGCGCAGCGCCGCCGAGCGTGAAGCGCTGGAGCGTTCCAACGCGCTGACCGACGAACTGCTGGCCGCCGATGTGCTGGTGATGGCCGCGCCGATGTACAACTTCACCATCCCCAGCACCCTCAAGGCCTGGCTGGACCATGTGCTGCGCGCCGGCATCACCTTCAAGTACACCCCCACCGGCCCGCAGGGGCTGCTGGCTGGCAAGCGCGCCATCGTGCTGACCGCCCGCGGCGGCATCCATGCCGGTGCCAGCAGCGACCACCAGGAACCCTACCTGCGCCAGGTGATGGCCTTCATCGGCATCCACGAGGTGGACTTCATCCACGCCGAAGGCCTGAACATGAGCGGCGAGTTCCACCAGAAGGGCCTCAACCAGGCCAAGGCCAGGCTGGCCGCGGTGGCCTGAGCCGCGACGGATTCCCAACCCTGACACCTTGTTGCTCCTTTGGGTGTACTTGCCCGGCCATTGCGATGGCCGGGCTTTTTTTGCTGTGGCGCAACCTGTGCAGGAGCGGCCTTGCGTGGCGAAAGGGCCGCGTAGCGGCCCCCGGATCTCGGTGTCGATGAAAAGATCGCTGGGGTTGCTGCGCCGCCCTTTCGCCACACAAGGCCGCTCCTGCAAGCAGCCCCACAATCCTCAGGGTTGAACTGGCCAGACCCAACCCGCTAAGGTCGCCGCCTTGATCCACGAGGGCCAACCATGGGCTACCTGATAATCGTCGCGCTGATCCAGGCGTACTCCTTCAATTTGATCGGCGAGTACCTGGCCGGCCACGTCGACAGCTACTTCGCGGTGCTGGCGCGGGTGCTGCTGGCCGGGCTGGTGTTCCTGCCGCTGACCCGCTGGCGCCAGGTCGAGCCACGCTTCATGCGCTCGATGCTGCTGATCGGCGCCTTGCAGTACGGCATCACCTATGTCTGCCTGTACCTGAGTTTCCGCGTGTTGACGGTGCCCGAGGTGCTGCTGTTCACCATCCTCACGCCACTGCATGTCACGCTGATCGAGGACGCCCTGAACCGCCGCTTCAATCCCTGGGCGCTGCTGGCCGCGCTGGTGGCGGTGGGCGGCGCCGCGGTGATCCGCTTCGACACCGTCAGCGGCGAGTTCTTCATGGGCTTCCTGCTGCTGCAACTGGCCAACTTCACCTACGCCGCCGGCCAGGTGCTGTACCGCCACCTGGTGGCGCGCAACCCCAGCGACCTGCCGCACTACCGGCGTTTCGGCTACTTCTACCTGGGGGCGCTGCTGGTGGTGCTGCCGGCGTTCCTGCTGTTCGGTAATGCCCAGCATCTGCCGAGCACCGACACCCAGTGGCTGGTCTTGCTGTTCCTCGGCCTGTGCCCGACAGCCTTGGGGCTGTACTGGTGGAACAAAGGCGCTTGCCTGGTTTCCGGGGCTACCCTGGCGGTGATGAACAACCTGCATGTGCCGGTAGGCCTGCTGCTCAACCTGCTGATCTGGAACCATGACGAGCCGCTGGGGCGGTTGGCGATTGGCGGTTCGGTGATCCTGGCGTCGGTGTGGTTGAGCCGCTTGGGTGGCCAGCGCGCGAGGCTGCCGGGAACGGCCTGAGCCGGCCTCGGATCATTGCCGGCGCGGCAGGCCGGCGTGCACGACCAGGCACAAGGGTAGGGTCAGCAGCAGCGTGCCTGCCAGCGCTATCAACCCTTGCTGCACCCCGCCGTGGTCTGACAGCGCGCCGATCAGCACCGGCGCCAGGGCGCCACCGCCGACGGTGCCGGTATAGAAGCAGGCGAATACCCGCTCCCGTTGCTCACGGCCGGCGAAGTCCGGGACCAGCCCGGTCAGCACCGACGAGGTGCCGTTGAGTGCCAGGCCGATCAGCGGCATCACCAGCATCAACGGCAGGTAGGGCAACAGCAGCGCCAGGAGGATCAGCCCGGCGGTCAGCAACTCGGTACAGATCACGGTGCGTACCGGCCCCAGCCTGGCGCCCAGGTAGCCACAGAACAGCTTGCCGAAGGCGCCGCCGATGAACAGCAATGTCAGGGCCAGGCCTATTTGCGCGGTCGTCGCGCCCTTGCTCTGCAGCAAGAACGGCAGGAAGGTCAGAAAGCCCATGCGCACGCCACTGTCGAGGGTGCCGGTGGCGATCAGGGCCGTCAGCCCCGAGGTCGCGCCGGCCTGGTCATGGGCTTTGGTCTTGCGTGCTGGTTGATCTGCGCAGGGCGCCTGACGCAACAGCCACCACAGCGCCGCAGCAGCGCCCAGGCCGAGCAGGCCAAGCGCCGTGGCATTGGCCTGCCACGACACATACACCAGCACCAGGCCGCTCAGCCCCGGGATCAGTGCCTTGCCGATATCTCCAGCGAAGTTGTACTGGGCCAAGGCCTGCTTCACCTTGCCGCTGCCTTCGTAGGCATCGGCGACCAGCGCGCTGGCAAGCGGGTGTTGGGTGCTGGCGCCGAGGCCGGCAAGCATCAAGGCGATCAGCAAAAGGCTCAAGTCACTGGCTTGGGCGGCCAGCAGGTAGGCCAGCCCGGCCAGCGCCGTGCCCCGGACCAACAGGGCCTCGCGGCCCCAGCGCCGGGCGCTGTTGCTGGCCAGCAGTTGAAAGCCCGCCATCATGCCCGCGTAGGCCCCGCGTAGCAGCCCGACCTGGGCGTAGCTGAGGCCAAAGGCGACTTGCCAGAGGGGCAGCAACACGTAGATGACATCGGTCAGGCCGTCATGCACGCCATGGGCGAGGCTGGCGCCAGCGAGGGTCCTGCGCCGAGGCGAGGGTGGGGCGTCGTGCAGTGCAGTGCTGGAAATGTCCTGAGGCATGGCTCGCTCACCAAGGCTGTGGCAGGTGTCTGGCGAACATCAGGAATGGGCGTGGCGAGAGGGCCGTCGATCTTCCGTGATGACGTCGTCCTGGGTGGCCATAGGGTAGTGTGTCTTGGGGGCACGATGCAAAGGGGCGCCCGCTCGGGCGCCCCGAGCGGACGGTCAGGCTTCGTTCAGCTCGTCCAGGCTGCGTGGCTGGGTATGAGGCAGCGGCCTGGCCGCCAACCCCGCCCGCATGTCATTGCCACTGGGCTGCTGGTACAGGCTCAGGCCGAACTCCGGCAGCACCGCCAGCAGGTAGTCGAAGATATCGCCCTGGATGCGCTCGTACTCGGCCCACACCGTGGTGGTGGTGAAGCAGTAGATTTCCAGCGGCACGCCTTCGGCGGTGGTCTGCATCTGGCGGACCATGCAGGTCATGTTCGGGTGCACGTTGGGGTGGTTCTTCAGGTAGGCCAGGGCGAAGGCGCGGAAGGTGCCGATGTTGGTCAGCTGGCGGCGGTTGGCCGACAGTTCCGCCACCGGGCCCAGGGCTTCGTTCCACTGGTGCAGCTCCTGGCGTTTCTGGCTCAGGTAGTCGCCCAGCAGGCTGACCTGGCCCAGGCGGCGCTGTTCTTCGGCGTTGAGAAAGCGCACGCCGGCGGCGTCGATGAACAGGCTGCGCTTGATCCGCCGCCCGCCCGCTTGCTGCATGCCGCGGTAGTTGCGGAACGACTCGCTCATCAGGCGCCAGGTGGGGATCGAGACGATGGTCTTGTCGAAGTTCTGCACCTTCACCGTGTGCAGGGTGATGTCCACCACGTCGCCATCGGCGCCGGCCTGGGGCATTTCGATCCAGTCGCCGACATGCAGCATGTCGTTGCTGGTCAGCTGCACGCTGGCGACGAACGACAGCAGGGTGTCCTTGTACACCAACAGCAGTACCGCCGACATGGCGCCCAGGCCCGACAGCAGCAACAGTGGCGAGCGGTCGATCAGGGTGGCGACGATGACGATGGCGGCGAAGATCCACAGCATCATCTTGGCCAGCTGCATGTAGCCCTTGATCGAGCGGGTACGGGCGTGTTCGCTGCGAGCGTAGATGTCCAGCAGGGCATCGAGCAGGCACGACAGGGCGCGGGTCATGAACAGCAGGGTCACGGCCAGGGCGACGTTGCCGAGGAAGTGCTGGGCGGTGGCGGACAGCTCCGGCACCAGCTTGAGGCCGAACTGCACCACCAGCGACGGGGTGGTCTGGGCCAGGCGGTGCAGCACCTTGTTGTGGCGCAGGTCGTCCAGCCAGCGCAGCGCCGGTTGCCGTGCCAGCAAGCGGGTGGAGTGCAGGATCAGAAAGCGCGCCAGGCGGCCGATCAGCAGCGAGACGAGCAGCAGCACGATCAGGCCGAGGGCGGCGTGCAGCATCGGGTGTTGGTCGAGCGTGCCCCACAGGTCGAGGGCGTCACGCCAGAAACGTTGGATGTCCATGGGCTTGGAAACGGTCTGTATTGCGGTACGAGGCGACATTAGAGCGTGGATCGGCGCAAAGTTGCCAAAAGAAATTCGGTTCTGGCGGCGGAAAACGTTACCCTATGCAACTTGAATTTTTCGCACTTGCCCGAGGTTACCCCCGTGTTTTCCCAATTCGCCCTGCACGAACGCCTGCTCAAAGCCGTGGCCGAGCTGAAATTTGTCGAGCCGACCCCGGTGCAGGCGGCGGCCATTCCCCTGGCCCTGCAAGGGCGTGACCTGCGGGTGACCGCGCAGACCGGCAGCGGCAAGACCGCGGCTTTCGTCCTGCCGCTGCTCAACCGACTGGTCGACCTTAAAGGTGGACGGGTGGAGATCCGCTCGCTGATCCTGCTGCCGACCCGCGAGCTGGCCCAGCAGACCCTCAAGCAAGTGCAGCTGTTCTCGCAGTTCACCTACATCAAGGCGGGCCTGATCACCGGCGGTGAAGACTTCAAGGAGCAGGCCGCGATGCTGCGCAAGGTCCCTGATGTGCTGATCGGCACCCCGGGCCGCCTGCTGGAGCACCTCAACGCCGGCAACCTCGACCTGTCCCACGTGCAGGTGCTGATCCTCGACGAAGCCGACCGCATGCTCGACATGGGCTTCGCCGAAGACATGGAGCGCCTGTGCAAGGAGTGCGAGCAGCGCGAGCAAACCCTGCTGTTCTCCGCCACCACCGGCGGCGCGGCCCTGCGCGACATCATCGGCAAGGTGTTGAAGGACCCTGAGCACCTGATGCTCAACAGCGTCTCGCAACTGGCCGAGGGTACTCGCCAACAGATCATCACCGCCGACCACGACCAGCATAAAGAAGCCATCGTGCAGTGGTTGCTGGCCAACGAGACCTTCGACAAGGCGATCATCTTCACCAACACCCGCGCCCTGGCCGACCGTATCTATGGCCACCTGGTGGCCAAGGACGTGAAGGCCTTCGTGCTGCACGGCGAGAAGGACCAGAAGGACCGCAAGCAGGCCATCGAGCGCTTCAAACAGGGTAGCTCCAAGGTGCTGGTGGCCACCGATGTCGCCGCCCGTGGCCTGGACATCGACGGCCTGGACCTGGTGATCAACTTCGACATGCCGCGCAGCGGCGACGAGTACGTGCACCGCGTGGGTCGTACTGGTCGTGCCGGGGGCGAAGGCCTGGCGATCTCGTTGATCACCCACAACGACTGGAACTTGATGTCGAGCATCGAGCGCTACCTCAAGCAGCAGTTCGAGCGCCGCGTCATCAAGGAGGTCAAGGGCACCTACAACGGGCCGAAGAAGGTCAAGGCCTCGGGCAAGGCCGCCGGCAGCAAGAAGAAAAAGGTCGAGAAGAAGGCTGGTGCCGACAAGAAGGGCGCCGCCAAGAAAAAGCCGGCCGCCAAGCCCAGGAGCAAGGCCCCCTTGGCCAGTGCCGATGGCCTGGCACCGCTGAAAAAGCGCAAGCCTGCCGCTGAGTAAGCGCAACTTGCAGCAAGCCCGCCACCGCAACGGTGGCGGGTTACTTCACGCCTTCCCCGGGCGTTTGTAGCCCATTTCCCAAACGCCCTTTTTGCCCCGGCATTTTGTCGCCAACCCACCAGACTCCTATGGCATCTGTAGCCAAGGAGGTGTAGCGTATGTACGTATGTAAATACGATGGCTCAATCCGATTTGAATGGAATCAGCAAAAGAACCTGATCAACATCCGCAAGCATGGTGTCGACTTCGACGATGTCACGCTCATGTTTCGCCAGCCGATGCTGGTGCTGCGTGACGAGCGGTTCGAGTACCAGGAACCGCGCTGGATCAGCATGGGCTGGATCAATGCCTGGGTCTGTGTGGTGGCCTACACCGAAAGGCCGGGCGATGTGATCCGAGTCATTTCCGCCAGGCGAGCAACCCGACGTGAGGAACAGCGCTATGTCGAAACTATCCGCAACCACCGAGCAACAGCCACCCGTTGATACCTCGGACATTCCCGAGCTGGACGACGACTTCTTCAGCCGTGCCGAGTTGCGGGTGCCTGCCAAGCAGACCGTCACCATCCGCCTCGACGCCGACGTCCTGGCCTGGTTCAAGGAGCAGGGCGCCGGCTACCAGACCCGCATCAACCAGCTGCTGCGCCAGTACATGCAGGCCCAGCAACGCCGCTGAGCGCCAGGCAAGTCAGGTCTTCTTCTCTGCGGCTTTCAGTTCCTGGATGCGCTTGTCGATCAGTTGGCATTTGTCCGGCAGGTCCTTGCTCGCCGTGCCCAGCTCCATGCCCTGGAGTTCGTCATTGATCTCCTTGGCCTTTTGCGGGTTCTGCTCGGTGAGCTGGCTGACCAGCCCGGCCAGTTCTTCTCTTTTATGGGTGGCTTCCTCTGGCGTGCAAGCCCAGGTGGGGGCGCTGCACAGCAGGCTTGCGAACAGGGTGATGCTGGTTGAGGTTTTCATCGTCCAGGCCTCTGCAGGGCATGATACTGGTTGATGGTCGGGGCCTGGCAAAAGTTCAGACACGTAAAAAGTGGAACACCTGGAAAGGCTCCTGGGTCACACCTTGTGTACCCCATCCGTCCACCGCAGGAGGCCCCCTCCATGAGCACCTACGACTGGGACCTGATCGAACGCTTGCTGCACGAAGTGCAGAACGGCGCCGGTCACAGCTTCACCCCACGCCCCTACGCCGAGCAACATGCCGCGGCCCTGGCAGCCAAGGGCCAGGCGCCCGGCGACCTGGACCATCTGAAGACCCGCGCCTGCGAGTACGAAAAGAGCCTCTTCGAGCGCGGTTTTATCGAAAGCCGACCTGAAGAGGAGGGCGGCAACGGCGAGAACTTCGTGCTCACCGAGCGTGGCTCGCGCCTGCTCAGCCTGATCGACAGCAGCATCCCCGGCTTCGAGCACCCGCGCCAGGTGCTGGATGAGCAGGAAGACGCGCTGGACGAGAGCACCTTCGACCGGGTAGCTGCCGAGGCACGAATCGCCGGGGGCGCAATTTAGGCTGGTATCGGCAAGGCTCGGCGTCTAATAATCGGGATCCATTCCACTGCCGAGCCTTGCCCATGACGTTGCAACAGCCAAGGGGGCGCGCATGACCGCGGCCCGCAAGAACCCCGACGCCTTCGCTTTTCAGGTCATGCTGGGGCTGTGCCTGGTATGGGGCTGCCAGCAGGTGCTGATCAAGTCGGCCGCCGTGGACATCGCCCCGGTGATGCAGGCGGCATTTCGTAACGGCATCGCCGCGCTGCTGGTCGGCCTGCTGGTGTGCTTGCGCGAAGGCTGGGGGCTGGTGGGCACCACCTGGCGCGCCGGGCTGCTGGCCGGGGCATTGTTCGGGCTGGAGTTCCTGTTCATTGCCGAGGGGTTGAAGCTGACCTCGGCGGCGCACATGTCGGTGTTCCTCTATACCGCGCCGATCTTCACCGCCCTGGGGTTGCATTTCATGATGCCCAGCGAGCGGCTGCGCTGGCTGCAGTGGCTAGGCATCCTGCTGGCCTTCTGTGGCATTGCCCTGGCCTTCGCCGGGGGCGTGTCGCTCGAGCAGCTCGACGGGCGCATGCTGTTGGGCGATGGCCTGGCAATCCTGGCCGGGCTGGCCTGGGGCGCGACCACGGTGGTGGTGCGTGGTTCGCGGCTGTCCGAGGCACCGGTGACCTTGACCCTGTTCTACCAACTGGCGGTGGGCTTCCTCGGCTTGCTGGTGATCGCCCTGTTCAGCGGGCAGATCACCGACTTTGCCCTGACGCCCCTGGCGGTGGGCAGTGTGCTGTTCCAGGGCATCGTGGTGTCGTTCATCAGCTACCTGACCTGGTTCTGGCTCTTGCGCAGGTACCTGGCATCGAACCTGGCGGTGTTCTCGTTCATCACGCCGTTGTTCGGCGTGACCTTTGGCGTGCTGCTGCTGGATGAGCCGCTGAGCCTGAACTTCGTGATCGGCGCGGTGATGGTGCTGCTGGGGGTGATATTGGTCAGTGCCGAGGGTTGGGTACGCCAGCAGTTGCGCAGGGTCGTGGGCTAGGGTTCGCCGGCAAGGCTGGCGAACATGGGGTCATCGCCGAGCGCGACACTCTACCGGCCAGCACCAACGTCCCGGCCAGTCCCAACCCCAGCGCCGCCAGCACCAGCGCCGGTTGCAAGCCGCCACTGAAATGGCTGCTCAACGTCGCCAGCAAGGGGCCGCTCAACTGCCCTAGGGCAAAACAGGCGGTCAACAGCCCGGCGTTGCGCTGCGTGGCCTGGGGCGCCAGCTCCCGCGAGCGTTGCATCACCAGTTGCATGCAGGCCAGGAACGGTCCGCCACACAGCAGTACCCCCAGCCCCAGGCCGAGGCCGCCGCCCAACAGGCACGCTACCACCCCCAACCCTTGTAGCCACAATGTGGTGGTCAACCAGACGCTGGTACGCCCGGGGCGGCGCAGGCTGGCCAGCATCACGCCGAGCGCTGCGGCCAGGCCGAATGCCGGCCAGAACAGATCGGCCAGCCATTGGCCATGGAACTGCAGGTTGGCCATCTGCGCCAGGAAGGTGGCGGGCAGGATGTAGCCGATACCGTACAGCGCGTAGACCAAGCCCAGGCGGCCGATGCCGGCGCCCTGGGGCGGGCCGTCGTGCGCTGCTGCTGGTGCGGGCTCCAGTGCCCGTGGCAAGCACGGCAGCACAGCCAGCAGCATCAGCAGGGCGGCCACCCCGTAGATCAGCCACAGTGCTGCCGAGCCCAGCCCCAGCAGGTGCGCTGCCAGGGCCAGCAGGCCGGTCAGCGCAATGCCGGCGCCGGGGCCGGCGAACACCAGGGCACCCAGCCGCTGCCGGCCATGGGCATTGGCCAGTTGCTGGCTGAGGCTGGTGATCATCACCAGTACCCAGGCGCTGGCCACGCCAGTGCCAAAGCGCAGCAGCAGGTGGCTCCAGAAACCGTCCGCGGCCCAGGAGGCAAAGGTCAACAGCACGCACAGCCATAGCCCGCCATGCAGACGCAGGCGCACCTGGGCCGGCTGGCGGGCGAACATGCCGTCCAGCGCGCCGAGAAAGTAGCCCAGGTAGTTGGCGGCGGCGATCAGGCCAGCGGCGCTCAGGTCGAGCTGGCCCTCGGTGATCAGCTGGGGCAGTTGCGGGGTGAGGGCGAAGCGGCCGATGCCCATGGCCATCATCAGCGCCACGGCGCTGGCCAGCAGTTGCACGAAGGGTGGCATGGAGCGTCTCCTGCAAGAAGGAATGCGATGGCTGGCAGGGTAGGGCGGATTGACTTTCAACAAAATTGAATAATGATGATCAAGTTGTTCATTTTTGGAGAATCTAATGGAGTTCAGCCAACTGCGTATCTTCCAGGCCGTGGCCGAGGAAGGCTCGCTGACCCGTGCCGCCGAGCGCCTGCACCGGGTGCCATCGAACCTGTCGACGCGGCTGCGTCAACTCGAGGAACAACTGGGGGTGGAGCTGTTCCTGCGCGAGCGTCAGCGCCTGCAATTGTCACCGGCGGGCAAGGTGCTGCTGGACTACGCCAACCGCCTGGCGGCCCTGCGCGACGAGGCCATGGCCGCGGTGCAAGGCGGCCAGCCGGCCGGTGACTTCCTGCTCGGCACCATGTACAGCAGCGCGGCCACTCACTTGCCCGCGCTGCTGGCGCGCTATCACCAGGCTTACCCTGCGGTGAACCTGCAAGTGCGTGCCGCCCCCAGTGGCGAGCTGCTCGAGGGCCTGCTCGGCCATACCTTGGACGCAGCCTTGGTGGACGGCCCGCCAAGCCTGGCCGGGTTGGATGGCGTGCCCTTGTGCGATGAGGTGCTGGTGCTCATCACCAGCCCGGAACACCCGCCAGTGCAAACGGCCCGTGACGTGGCGGGCAAGGCGGTGTTCACCTTCCGCCAGGGCTGCTCGTACCGCATGCGTCTGGAGGCCTGGTATGCCCATGCCCACACGCCCATGGGGCGGGTGATGGAGATCGAGTCGTACCAGAGCATGCTGGCCTGCGTGATCGCCGGGGCGGGGGTGGCGTTGATGGCCCAGTCGATGCTCGACAGCCTGCCGGGGCATGAGCGGGTGCGGGTGCATCGGTTGCAGGCGCCGTTCGACCAGGCACAGACCTGGCTGATGTGGCGCCAGGGCATGTGTGGGGCAAATTTGCAGGCCTGGATCGATTTGCAACAAAGCGAAACGATTGACCGACCGTCGGAAGCTGCCATCTGCGCTTGATCCGGGTCAAAATCGCCCATATGTGTAAGAACAGAAGCATGCGCGATACAGGACATGGGCTATGATCTGTATGACGCATCGCAGGATTGATTGACCACCCGTCAAGGGGGCATTATGAACCAACGCATGTACAACTGGCTCCACGACCTCGCCGTCGCCTTGGGCTTGCTCCCGCCACCGTTGCAGCCGGTGCCGATCCCGACCGACGAAGAACAGCGCAAACGCCAGCCGCGTCGTCGCTGACCACCGACAAGAAGGCTGCCGCATCCAGGTGATGCGGCGGCCTTTTGCGTTGTAGCGCAGCACTGTAGGAGTCAGCCTTGCTGGCGACGCAGGCGACGCAGGCGACGCGGAGGCCAGATCCTACGACGCCCGTGGCCAGGACAGAAGGTATCAGGCCAGTTTCACGGCGCTCACCGGCTTGCGCGAAGCCAGGCTGACCACCACGAAGCTCACCAGGCCGATGGCCAGGCTGTAGTAGATCGGCGAATTGGCATCCAGGCCGTCCTTGAACATGAACAACAACGCGGTGGCAAAGCCCAGCGACATGCTGGCAATGGCCCCGGCGGTGGTCGCGCGCTTCCAGAAGATCGCCCCCATCAGCGGGATCAGCATGCCGCCCACCAGCAGGTTGTAAGCCAGGGTCAGCGCGCTGATCACATCGTTCACCGCCAGGGCGATGCCCAGCACCACCAAGCCGGTGAGCAGGGTGAACAGGCGGTTGATGCCCAGGCTCGACTGCTTGCCGCCGCGCAGCCGCGGCAGCAGGTCCTCGGTCAGGGTGGTGGACGCGGCCAGCAGGCCGGCGCTGGCGGTGGACATCATCGCGGCCAGGGCCGCGGCCATCAGCAGCCCGCGTATGCCCTCGGGCAACTGGCCCTTGATCATCTCGGCGAAAGCGTTGTTGGGGTTGGCCAGGTCCGGCATCAGCACGTGGGCGGCCATGCCGATCAGGGCGCAGGCCAGGCCGTACAGCACGCAATAGACACCGGCGGTGGTGCCGGCACGCTGGCAGACCTTCTCGTCACGGGCGGTGAATACCCGCTGCCAGATGTCCTGGCCGATCAGGATGCCGAAGAAGTAGATCAGGAAGTAGGTGATGATGGTGTCCCAGCCGATGGCGGTCCAGCTGAAGCTGGTGGCCGGCAGCTTGGCCACCAGGGCGTCCCAACCCCCGGCCTTGTACAGGCACACCGGCAGCAGGATGAACATCAGGCCCACGGTCTTGATCACGAACTGGACGATGTCGGTGAGGGTCAGCGACCACATGCCGCCGATGGTCGAATACACCACCACCACGCCGCCACCGAACAGCAGCGCCATCCAGAACGGCACATCCAGCAACACCTGCAGCACGGTGCCCATGGCCAGGGTCGAGGTCACCGCGATCATCAGCGCATAGGCCAGCATGATCGCCGCGCTGGCCTGGCGCGCCATCGGGTTGTAGCGGCGCTCCAGGACCTGGGTGACGGTGAAGATCTTCAGGCGCAACAGTGGTTTGGCCAGGAACAGGTTCAGGGCGATGATCCCCAGGCCCAGGGCGGCGCACAGCCAGAAACCGGAAATGCCATGGACATAGCCCAGGCGCACGGTACCGACGGTGGAGGCGCCGCCAAGCACGGTGGTGGCCATGGTGCCCATGTACAGGGTCGGGCCGAGGTTGCGCCCGGCCACCAGGTAGTCTTCATGGGTCTGCGCGCGCCGCATGCCGTACCAGCCGAGGCCGAGCATGCCGGCGGCATAGATCAGTACAACGATGATGTCCAAGGCCATTGGGGGTCTCCCGATTATCTTTATTATGGCGAGATTGGCCGCCCGGACGGTTCACGGCGCCCGGCGGTCCTGTGTGGTGTTGGCGGGCCTCTATGGCCCTCCCGAATGGCTCCTGCCGGGGTCAAGCAAGCTGGGGCTGTGTAGGAGCGGCCTTGTGTCGCGATGGGCTGCGTAGCAGCCCTGGCAATTGTGCATGAGGCCAAGCCCTTGGGGCCGCTTCGCGCCCCATCGCGACACAAGGCCGCTCCTGCAAAGACAGGGCGCTGTCGCTGCCGTCAGCGATGCACCACGCCCGGCAGCACGCAGAGCATTTCGAACAGCAGGTTGGCCCCCAGCAGCGAGGTGTTGCCGGTGGTGTCGTAAGGCGGGGAGACTTCGACCAGGTCGCAGCCGATCAGGTCCAGGCCCTGGCAGCCGCGGATGATCTCCATCGCCTGGATGGTGGTCAAGCCACCGATCTCCGGGGTGCCGGTGCCCGGCGCCCAGGCCGGGTCGATGCCGTCGATGTCGAACGACAGGTACACCGGGCCGCCGCCGACTTTCTCGCGCACTTCGGCCATCAGCGGGGCCAGCGACTTGTGCCAGCATTCTTCGGCCTGCACCACGCGGAAGCCCTGGCGACGGCTCCAGTTGAAATCGTCGGCGGTGTAGCCCTGGGCGCGCAGGCCGATCTGCACCACGCGCTCGCAATCGAGCAGGCCTTCCTCCACGGCGCGGCGGAAGGTGGTGCCATGGGCGATCTTCTCGCCGAACATGTGGTCGTTGACGTCGGCGTGGGCATCGATATGCACCAGGCCGATCTTGCCGTGCTTCTTGTGCAAGGCCCGCAGGATCGGCAGGGTGATGGTGTGGTCGCCGCCCAGGGTCAGCGGGATGATGTTGTGCTCGAGGACCTGGTCGTAGGCCTCTTCGATGATGCGCACCGCGTCCAGCAGGTTGAAGGTGTTGATTGCCACGTCGCCGATGTCGGCCACCGACAGCGAGTCGAACGGCGCGGCACCGGTGGCCATGTTGTAGGGGCGGATCATCACCGACTCGGCACGGATCTGCCGTGGGCCGAAACGGGTGCCGGAGCGCAGCGAGGTGCCGATGTCCAGCGGCACGCCGATGAAGGCGGCGTCCAGGCCTTCGGCGCTTTGCAGGTGGGGCAGGCGGAGCATGGTGGCGATGCCGCCGAAACGCGGCATTTCGTTGCCGCCCAGTGGTTGGTGGAGGATCTTGTCCACGGTGGGCCTCATCAGTCGGTCGATTGTTCTGTTTGTTCGAACCTGTGCCGCCGCGCGCCAGGACGCCGTGTGCAGGCGGCGGGCAGGGCATTTCGCCGCAGTCTGCGCAAGGTAGTGCGCGGGAAGAATCGCTACCGCCAAATACTTACTTCAGGAATTTCTGAACTATCAGCAGCAAGCCGGGTTAGACTCCGGGCATATCCAGCCTGCGGAACCTCGTTGCATGGCCTCTTCGTTGCCCGACCTGAAACTGCTGCGTATCTTCGCCAGCGTGGTGCGCCACCAGGGTTTCGCCAATGCCCAGCGCGATCTCAACCTGTCGACCTCGGCCATCAGTACCTACATGAGCCAGTTGGAAAGCACCCTGGGCATCGTGCTTTGCCACCGCGGCCGGGGGGGCTTCAGCCTGACCAGCAAGGGCGAACTGTTCCACCAGGAGACCTTGCGCCTGCTCGGCGAACTGGATGGTTTCGAGCAGTACGCCGCCGCGCTCAAGGGCGAGCTGCGCGGCACCCTCAACCTCGGGGTGATCGACTCCACCGTCGGTGACCGCGCCTTGCCGCTGGCCGAGGCCATCGGCGCCTACAGCCAGGAGCATCCGGCGGTGCACCTGCACCTGTCGGTCTCCAGCCCCTATGAGTTGCAGTTGGGCGTGCAGGACAACCGCCTGGACCTGGCCATCGGCGCGTTCTCCTCGCGCATGAGCGGGCTGCTGTACCAGCCGCTGTATCGTGAGCAGCACTGGCTGTATTGCAGCAACCGCCACCCGCTGTTCGCCGAACGGCGCATCCCGGAGCCGGTGGTCACCCAGCAGCGCATGGTCGGCCGTGGCTACTGGAGCCAGGCCGAGCTGGCCCGGCATGGCTTCAAGCACAGCGCGGCCACCGTGGAGAGCATGGAGGCGCAGCTGATTCTGATTCTCTCCGGCGCCTACATCGGCTACCTGCCCGAGCACTACGCCCAGGCCTGGGTCGACCAGGGCGACCTGCGGGTGCTTTCTCCGGCCACCTTCGGCTACCAGGCGCCGTTTTCCCTGATCATTCGCCGCGGTCGTAGCCGGGAACCCTTGATCCAGACGTTCCGCGACCTGCTCAAGAGCCAGCTCAACGTGGGCTGAGCCCAAAGTTGTTCAACGCACTCTGTCAGGACGAGTAGATTTCCTACAAAACTTGACCGCCGACCTACTGGCCATCTGCTAAATATCTACTTGCTTTGATGATTTTCCCATTCATCTGGATAAGCAAGGGACCGCCAACGATGCGCATGAATTTGCCCGTCACTGAGCATGAAAGAACCTTTTCCCAAGACCAGCGGCTGATCTCCACCACCGATCTGAACAGCCGCATCACCTACTGCAACGACGCATTCGTGGCCATCAGCGGTTTCACCTACGACGAACTGGTGGGCCAGCCCCACAACCTGGTTCGCCACCCCGACATGCCGCCAGCGGTCTTCGGCCATATGTGGGACACCATCAAGCAAGGCAAGCCATGGATGGGCGTGGTCAAGAACCGCGCCAAGAACGGCGACTTCTACTGGGTCAGCGCCTATGTCACCGCGGTGTACGAGAATGGCCGCATCAGCGGCTACGAATCGGTGCGCTCGGTGCCTACCCGCGAGCAGATCCGCCGCGCCGAGCAGCTCTACGCGCGCTTGCGTGCCGGGCGCTCGGCGGTGCCCCTGGCGGCGCGCCTGGCCCATGGCATCGGCCATGGCTGGCCGCTGATCGGCGCCGGCCTGGTCGCGGCCGCCGGCTACTTGTGGCTGCCTCCCTACGCCGCCCTCGGCGTGCTGATGGCCAGCCTGCTGGCGGCCTGGTACCTGGTCGAGCACCGGCAGAACCAGTCGATCCGGCGCACGTTGCAGGAGCACCCGAAGGCCTTCACCAGCCCGTTGGTGGCGCTGACCTACAGCGACAATCCGGGCCTGCAGGGCCAGCTCGACCTGGCGATCATCAGCGAGGAGGCGCGCCTGCAGACCGCGTTGACCCGCCTGGTGGATGCCGGCGTCGGGGTCAAGTCGCGGGCCGCGCAATCGGCCGACCTGTCCGATGCCCAGGCGCAGATGCTCGACCGCCAGCGCAGCGAGACCGACCAGTCGGCCACCGCCATCGCGCAAATGGCGGCGACCATCCAGCAGGTCACCCACAACGTGCAGAGCACCGCCCACGCCGCCAGCGACGCCGACCAGCTGGCGCAGCAGGGCAGCGACCTGGCCGAGCAGAGCCTGCGCGCCATGGGCAGCATGCGCGAGGCGGTGAGCGACATCGGCCAGGCGGTCAATGCCCTGGCCGAGCAGACCCAATCGATCGGCAGCGTGGTGGACGTGATCACCTCGATCGCCGAACAGACCAACCTGCTGGCGCTCAATGCCGCCATCGAGGCAGCGCGGGCCGGCGAGCAGGGCCGGGGGTTCGCCGTGGTCGCCGATGAGGTGCGCTCGCTGGCCCAACGCACCCGCGCCTCCACCGAGGAAATCCACCACATCATCTCCACCCTGCGCTCTGGCGCCGACCGCGCGGTGGCCAGTGCCAGCCGTGGCCAGCAGATCTCCAGCGACAGCGTGCACAGTGTCGAGGCCGTGCAGGAAGCGCTGTCGGGGATCGCCCAGGCGGTCAGCCGCATCACCGGCATGAGCCAGCAGATGGCCACGGCGTCGGAGCAGCAGAGCCACGTGGCCGAAGACATCAACCAGCAGATCGTGCGCATCGCCCACCTGTGCGACGAGAGCGCCGGGCAGGCCAAGCAGGGGGCCGAGATCAGCCAGGACCTGGAGCGTATGGCGGATTACCTGCACAGCCTGGCGGAGCGTTTCAACCGCTGAAGCTGCTGCAGGTCACCGTGGGGCGTGGGAGCGGGCTTGCCTGGTGCTGGCGGTGCCGGTTTTGCCGTGGGGCAAACCCGCTCCACGAGCGCCTGGCAGCAACCCGAGAATGGCAACCCTGTGGCAAACTACCCGCCCCAAGGAGCCCACGATGTCCAGACCCCGCTGCGAGCGCTGCCAGCGCCCGCTTGCCCATTGCCTTTGCCCGCTCATCCCGCAGCTCGACAGCCGTACCCGGGTGCTCGTGCTGCAGCACCCCAGCGAGACCGCCCACGCCCTGAACACCGCGCGCCTGGCGGCCCTTGGGTTGGTCAATGTCGAGTTGCGAATCGGCGAGGTGTTCGACGATCTAGCGACGTTGCTGGCCACGCCGGGCTATCGCCCCGTGTTGCTGTTCCCTGGTGACGAGGCCGAGGTCCTGCAAGGCTACGGGCAGGATAATCAGCTGCCCCTCATGCTGATCGTGCCGGACGGCACCTGGCGCAAGGCGCGCAAGCTGCTCTACCTGAACCCGCTGCTTGAGAGGCTGCCAAGGGTGACGCTCGGCCACGTCCAGCCCTCGCGCTATCGGTTGCGCAAGGCACCGCAGCCGGGAGCGTTGTCGACGCTCGAGGCGGTGGTGCAGGCGTTGAACGTGCTGGAGGCTCCGGCAGCGTTCGATGAGTTGCTGCGCCCGTTCGAGGCGCTGATCGAAGGGCAGATCGAGGCCATGGGCGCGCAGACGTATCAGCGTAATCATCGGCAGGTGTGAATTGCAGCCCGCCAGATCTCGCAACCAGCCCGTCATGTGCCGCGCTGATGGTCCGTGGGAGCGGGCTTGCCCGGCGATCGGGCCGCCATGCTGGCGATCACCGCTCGCGCAACGCCTCCGTCCGCGCCTTGAGTACCGGCTTTAGCAGGTAATCCAGCACGCTCTTGTGCCCGGTGATGATATCCACCGTGGCCACCATCCCCGGGATGATCAGCAGCGGCTTGTTGTCCCCGCCCAGGTGGTTCTTGTCGGTGCGCACCTGGATCAGGTAGAACGCATTGCCCTTGTCGTCGGTGACGGTGTCCGCGCCGATCAGCTCCAGCTTGGCCTTCAAGCCGCCATAGATGGTGTAGTCATAGGCGCTGAACTTGACCATCGCCGTCTGCCCCGGGTGCAGGAACGCCACGTCCTGGGGCCGCACCTTGGCCTCGATCAGCAGGTTGTCCTCGATCGGCACGATCTCCACCAGGTCGCTGCCTGGCTGGACCACGCCGCCGATGGTGTTGACCTTGAGCAGCTTGACGATGCCGCGCACCGGCGAGACCACCGTGGTGCGGTTGACCCGGTCGTCGATGGCGATGCTGCTGGCGGTGATCTTCGACAGTTCCGTGCGCTTGTCGTTGAGCTCCTTGGCGGCCTCGGAGCGGAAGCTGGCGTCGGACTCCTGGACCTTGCTGCGGATCTCGGCGATCGCCGCCTCGGCCCGGGGGATCGCCAGGTTGGTGGCGTTCAACTGGCCGCGGGCCTCGACGCTGCGCTGCTTGAGGCGCAGGATCTCCACCGGCGAGATGGCGCCCTTGCCGACCAGCGGGGTGGACATGTCCAGCTCCTGTTGCAGCAGGCCCACCGCCGAGCGGTACTGGTCGACCTTGGAGCGGAACTCGGCCAGCTCCTGGGTCTTTTGCCGCAATTGTTCGTTGAGGGTCTGTTTTTCGCTGGCCAGGCGTCGCTGGCGCGATTGGTACAGGGCGATCTCGTCCTCGGCCACTTGCGGCGCCTTGCCCCGAACCTCGTCGGAGAGCACGAACGGGCGCCCCTCGGCCTCGGCCGACAGGCGCTCGACCTGGGCGGTGAGGGCGTAGCGGTCGGCCTCGCTCTCGCCCTTGTTCGACTTGAAGCGGGTGTCGTCCAGGCGCAGCAGGGTGGCGCCCTTGTCGACCATCTGCCCTTCGCGCACGAAGATTTCGGTGACGATGCCGCCCTCGAGGTTCTGCACCACCTGCACCTTGCTCGAGGGAATGGCCTTGCCTTCGCCGACGGTGACTTCGTCGAGCACCGCGAAGTTGGCCCAGGCCAGGGCCACCAGCAGCAGGATCGCCGCCAGCCACACGGTCAGGCGCGACAGGCTGGGCGACTCCTGCAAGGTGGCGCCGGCCAGCTCCGGCATGTAGTCGCGTTCGGCGCGGCTGTCGGTGCCCTGGAGGTAACTGCGCACATTGGGGAAAAGGCTCATGGGCTACCTCGGCGAAGTGGCATCGTGGGAGCGGGGTTGGTTTACAGCGCCGCGCCGATCCGGCCTTTGCGCAGGGCGTCGATCACCGCTTCCTTCGGCCCGTCGGCGACGATCTTGCCGTTGTCCAGCACCAGCAGACGGTCGACCAGGCTGAGCATCGAGGTGCGGTGGGTCACCAGCAGCAGGGTCTTGCCCGGCACCCACTCCTGCAGACGCTGGCGTAGCTGTTCCTCGCTGCTGTTGTCCATGTGGCTGGTGGGCTCGTCGAGGATCAGGATCGGCGGCTCCAGCAACAATGCCCGGGCCAGCAGCACCGCCTGGCGCTGGCCGCCGGACAGCAACTGGCCACGCTCGCCCACCGGCCGGTCGAAACCTTGCGGGTGCTGACGGGCCAGCTCGCTGACGCCGGTCAGCTCGGCCACCTCGAGCATGCGCGCGTCGCTGACATGGCGCGCGCCCAGGGTCAGGTTGTCGCGCAGGCTGCCGGCCAGCAGCGGCAGATCGTGGGCCACGTAGCCTATCTGGCTGCGCAGGTCGGCGATGTCCAGCTGGCGCAGGTCGAGGTTGTCCAGCAACACCTGGCCTTCGTCGGGGTGGTGGAACCCCATCAGCAGGCGCGCCAGGCTGCTCTTGCCCGAGCCGCTGCGGCCGATGATGCCGATGCGTTCGCCCGACTTGAGGTTGACGCTGACATCGTTGAGCGCCGGCGCGACCTGGCCTGGGTAGCGAAAGGTGACATGGCTGACGCTGATGCCGCCGTGCAGCGTGGTGTGCGCCAGCGCCTGCTGGCGGGCCTCGCGCTCCTGGGGCAGGCTCATCAAGGCGTCGGTGCTGCGCATGGTCAGTTGCGCCTGCTGGTAGCGGGTGATCAGCCCGGCGATCTGGCCGAGCGGGGCGAGCACCCGGCTGCCGAGCATGTAGCTGGCCACCAGGGCGCCGACACTGAGGTTGCCGGCGATGATGCTGTAGACCCCGGCGACGATGGTGGCCATGCCGCAGAACTGCTGGATGAACAACGTGCCGTTGCTGGCCAGCGACGACAGGTTGCGGGCATGGGCGTCCAGCCGGGCGATGGCGCCGTTGGTGTGTTCCCACTGGTACTGGCGCTCGCTTTCGGCGCCACAGGCCTTGAGGGTTTCCAGGCCGCCGAGGGTCTCGATCAGCAGGGCCTGGCGCACGGCGCCCAGGCTCAGGCTCTTTTGCACGGTGTCGCGCAGGCGCACCTGGATGAACAGCGCCAGGCCCACCGCCACCGGGAAGGCCACCAGCGGGATCAGCACCAGCCAGCCGCCGAGCAGGCCGATCACCAGCAGCATCAGGGCGACGAAGGGCAAATCGATGATGCTGGTCAGGGTGACTGCGGTGAGGAATTCGCGCAGGCCCTGGAAGTCGTGGATGCTTTGGGCGAAGCCACCGATGGTGGCCGGCCGCGCCTTCATGCTCATGCCGGTGATGCGTTCGAACAGGGTGGCGGAGAGGATCAGGTCGGTCTTCTTGCCCGCCTGGTCCAGCAGGTGGGCGCGGACCATGCGCAGCACCAGCTCGAAGGCGGTGCCGATGAACAGGCCGGCGACCAGCACCCACAGGGTGGATAACGCCTGGTTGGGCACCACGCGGTCGTAGGTCTGCATGACGAACAGCGGCACCATCAGCCCCAGCAGGTTGATCAGCAGGCTGGCCAGCAAGGCGTCGCCGTACAGCCAACGGGAATGGCGCAGGGTATCGCGGAACCAGGCGTTGACCCGCGGAATCAGCGGCGCGCGCACGTCCTCCAGGGTATGCCGCGGACGCGCGAACAGGGCCTGGCCGCTGTAGGCTGCGGCCAGGGCTTGCGGCTCGACCCACTGCTCGCCGCCTTCGGCCTCGCACGGCAGCAGCAACGCCCGGCCATTGTCGCCCCAGCGTTGTAGCACGGCGCTGCGCCCATCGTTGAGGATCAGCAGCACCGGCAGGTTGAGGGGGGAAATGGCGCTCAACTGGCGCTGCAGCAGGCGCGCCTGCAAGCCGGCACGGGCCGCGGCGCGCGGCAACAGGGCCAGGCCCAGGCGTTGCTCGGCCAGGGGCAGGCCGCTGCACAGGCTGGCACGGCTGGCCGGGCAGCCATGCAGCTTGCACAGGATCAGCAGGCCATCGAGCAACGGATCATCAACATCCAGGCGCGGTTGCGCGCTTTGCAGACTGGTCACGATGGCCTACTCCTGTCGCGATGGACGGCAACCGGGCGTTGGCAGGGCTTGCCTGCCAGGCGTCAGCGCATGTCGGGCAACCTCGCCTCGTTACGGACTTCGCTCTTGGCGATGGCTTCCGGCGGCAGCGAGATACGCTGCTTGCTCAGCAGTTCGCCCATGTTGGCCAGCAGCCGGTACATGGAGAACTCTTCGGTGTAGCGCACTTCGGTGTAGCGCCGGTTGGCGTTGTACAGCTCGTTCTCGCTGTCGAGCAGGTCGAGCAGGGTGCGTTGGCCCAGGCCGAACTGGTCCTGGTAGGCGGCGCGCACGCGCTGGGTGGTCTCGGCGTACTCGCGCGCGCTCGGGGTTTGCTTGCGCGCGTTGTTCATGGCGTTCCAGGCCAGGCTCAGGTTCTCGTTGAGCTCGCGCAGGGCGTTGTTGCGGATGTCCATGGCCTGGTTGATCTTGTGCGCGTCCGACTGCAGGCGGGCCTTGTCGCTGCCGCCGCGGAACAGGTTGTAGCTGAGCTCGACACCGGCCTGCCAGTCGTTGTTGTCGTGGCCTTTCTGGCCGCCGAGGTTGTTGTTGGCACCGGTGGCCAGCACCGCGTCCAGGCGCGGGTAGAACGGCGACTTGGCCACTTCGTATTGCTGCTCGGCGGACTGCACGTCGGCCTGGGCCGATTTCAGGTAGGGGTTGTTCTCCAGCATGCCTTGGCGCGCGGCGGCGATATCGGCCGGCACCTCGGCCTTGATGGTGCTGGGCGTTTCCAGCTCGTCGGGCATACGGCCGACCACACTGAAGAAGTTGGCCTCGGCGTCGGCCAGGTCGACCTCGGCGGTGTCCAGGTTGTTCTCGGCCAGGGCGCGACGGGCGCGGGATTGGTCAAGGTCGGCGGTGCTGCCCACGCCGCGCTCGCTGCGCAGGCCGATCTGGTCGTTGACGCGCAGGTGAGCCTGCAGGTTGTTGCGCGCCAGGGTCACCAGCTCGCGGCGCTTGAGTACTTCGAGGTACACCTCGATCGCGCGCAGGGCCACGGTCTCGGCGGTGGCCTGGGTGTAGTAGGCACGGGAGTTGGCTACCGCTTCGGTGCGGCCGACTTCATTGGCGGTGTTGAAACCGTCGAACAGCATCTGGCGCAGACGCAACTCGGACTGGGTGTAGCTGAGGGTCTCTTTGTTGTGGTTGCGCCTGCCGTCGGCATCGAAGGTACGGGTATTGGTGTTGTCCGAGCGCTGCCGGCCGTAGCCGGCGACCAGGTCGACGGTTGGGTAGTACCCCCCGCGGGCGAACTTCACATCCTCGTCGGCCGACAGCCGGCTGTTACGGCTGGCGCTGATTTCAGGATGCTGGTCCACGGCGTTCTGGACAGCCTCGGTGATCGACATCGCCTGACTGTTGGCACACGCCATGGCCAACAAAATCGCACTGGTGATGGGGGTTAAAGCGCGCATGGGGTACATCTCCCTGGTCTTGAAAAAAGTCCTGCAATTCGCCAAAAAAATGACGAAATATTGGTATCAAACCGTTTCAGGTTTGTAACAACAGAGCTAAGAACATTTACCGGGCGAGCTAAGAAGATTTTTTCATAAGATATATGCGAAAAAAAACTTATGCGGTCTAAGGAATCCGAGACATTGTTTCATTCAGGTGCTTGCGGAACCCAGCCGGTACAGGCGGTTTCCGGGCTTCGGAGAAAGTTCCAGATTTTTTGCAGCTAAGGAGAGAGGGGAGGAGGGCAAAAGCGGAATTTGGCGACAAAAAAATGGCACTCAATAATGGCCATTCTCCATCACCGCTGGCGCAGCCATCGTCACACGGAGCGTGATTTCTCACGAACGTGACAGCAACGATCCACCCGTTGGAACGTTGCGCAAACTACCCGATACGCCTTGATCTGCGAAAAGCCCATCGGCAGGGGAGGCGTACGCTCATGGCTAAATTAGTCGGTGTAGTCAGCAAGGTAGTCGGCCAGGTATTCGCGGTAGACAATGACGGGCATCGCCGTCTGCTGGTGGAGGGCGATCGCCTGTTCGCCGGCGAACAACTGGAAACCGGCAGTGCCGGTGCCGTGGCGGTGCGCCTGCACAATGGCGCCGAGCTGACCCTGGGGCGTGACAGCAGCCTGCAGATGTCCCCCGAGCTGCTGGCCAACCGCGCGCCCCATGTGCAGACCCCGGACCTGGTGCCCAACGATGGCCAGCTCAGCGATGTCGAGCGCATCCAGCAAGCCATCGCCGCGGGCGCCGACCCCACCCAGGAAGCCGAAGCGACGGCGGCTGGCGGCAACCCGGCCGGTGTGGCCGGGGCGCTGGGCGGCGGCCACAGCTTCGTGATCCTGACCGAGGTAGCCGGGCGGGTGGATCCCACCATCGGTTTTCCCACCGCAGGCTTCAATGGTTTCCCGCAGTTGGCCAACCTTGAACTCGGCGCGCTCGACACGAACGACGACAACGGCCTGCCGCCGCTGGCGGCGGACAACCCGGTCAGCCTCGATGGGCTGGAGGTCAGCCCCGGCGAGCTGACCCTGGACGAGGCCAACCTGCCCCAGGGCTCGGCGAGCAACCCGGCGGCCTTGACCCAGGCCGGCAGTTTCAGCGTGGTGGCCGCCGACGGGGTGTTCAACCTCAGTGTCGCTGGCATCAACGTGGTCACGGCGGGGGTGGTGACCGGCGTCGGCCAGTCCATCGTCACCGGCCTGGGCAACGTTCTGACCATCACCGGCTACAACCCGGCCACCGGCGTGGTCAGCTACAGCTACACCCTGACCGGTGCCGATCAGCATCCCGATGCGGCCGGCAACAATACCTTGGGCGAGCACTTCCCGGTATGGGTCAGCGACAGCGATGGTGACGTGGCCAGTGGCT
Source organism: Pseudomonas sp. VA159-2 (assembly GCF_024126635.1). Taxonomy (NCBI): domain Bacteria; kingdom Pseudomonadati; phylum Pseudomonadota; class Gammaproteobacteria; order Pseudomonadales; family Pseudomonadaceae; genus Pseudomonas; species Pseudomonas sp. VA159-2. Next base: position 138,159 of record NZ_JAMYBV010000014.1, read on the forward strand.
CGCTGGATGTGATCATCCGCGACGACGTGCCCAGGGCGGTGGACGACGGCAATGCGGTGAGCGCCACCGAGCAGCACCTGGAGCTTACCGGCAATGTGCTGAGCAACGACGTGCAAGGCGCCGACCGCATTGCCAGCGGCCCGGTGGTGGCGGGCACCTTCGTCGGCACCTATGGCACCCTGGTGCTGGCCGCGGATGGCACCTACACCTACACCCTCAACCCGGGCGATGCCGACTTCCAGAACCTGCACGGCGGCGGCAGTGGGGTGGAGACCTTCACCTACACCCTGAAGGACGCCGATGGCGATACCAGCACGGCGACCCTGACCCTCAATGTCAGCAACCTGAACGACCCGGTCACTCTCGCCGGCCTGGACGTGGAAGGCGGCGAGTTGATGGTGTTCGAGGCGAACCTGGCCGACGGCAGCGCCCCTACCCCAGGCGCGCTGAGCCAAAGTGGCACCTTCACCGTAACGGCGCCGGACGGCTTGCAAAGCCTCACCGTCGGTGGCATCAGCGTGGTCAGTGGCGGCGTGGCGGCGGGCTTCCCGCAGTCGATCACCACCGACCTGGGCAACACCCTGACCATCACTGGCTACAACCCCGCCACCGGCGTGGTCAGCTACAGCTACACCCTCATCGCCAGCGAAACCCATGCCAGCGGCGAGGGCGCCAACAACCTCGCGGAAAGCTTCACGGTCGTTGCCAGCGACACCGATGGCAGTAGCGCCAGTGGCACCCTGGACGTGACCATCGTCGACGATGTGCCCAACGCCGTGGACGACACCAATCCCGCCACGGCCACCGAGCAGCACCTGGCACTCACCGGCAACGTGCTGGGCAACGATGTGCAAGGCGCCGACCGCATCGCCAGCGGCCCGGTGGTGGCAGGTACCTTCGTTGGCACCTACGGCACCCTGGTGCTGGCCGCGGATGGTACCTACACCTACACCCTCAACCCGGGCGATGCCGACTTCCAGAACCTGCACGGCGGCGGCAGCGGCGAAGAGACCTTCACCTACACCCTGAAGGACGCCGATGGTGACACTAGCACCGCAACCCTGACCCTCAACGTGCTCAACCTCAACGACCCGGTCACCCTCGGCGGCCTGGACGTGAACGGCGGCGAACTGACCGTCTACGAGAAAAACCTGGCCGACGGCAGTGCGCCGAACCCTGGCGCCTTGACCCAGAGCGGCAGCTTCAGCGTGATCGCGCCGGATGGCTTGCAAAGCCTCACCGTGGGTGGCATCAGCGTGGTCAGTGGCGGCGTGGCGGCGGGCTTCCCGCAGTCGATCACCACCGACCTGGGCAACACCCTGACCATCACCGGCTACAACCCCGCCACCGGGGTGGTCAGCTACAGCTACACCTTGCTCGACAATGCCAGCCACGCCACGGGCGATGGCACCAACAACCTGGTGGAGCAGTTCACCGTCACCGCGACGGACACCGATGGCAGCAGCGCCAGCAACACGCTGGAGGTGAATATCGTCGACGACCTGCCCAAGGCCGAGGCCGACACCGCCAGCGTCGTCGAGGGCGGCACGGTCAGTGGCAACGTGCTCGATAACGACAGTTCCGGTGCTGATGTGCGGGCCGACGGCCAGTACGTGGTCGGCGTGCGCGCTGGCGCCGACACCTCGACCTCCGCCCTCGGCCAATTGAACAGCAACGTCGCCGGCCAGTACGGCTACCTGACCCTCGACGCCCAAGGCAACGCCAGCTACCACGCCAACCCCAACGCCGTGGCCCCGCCCGGTGCCACCGATGTGTTCGTCTACACCGTGCGTGACGCCGATGGCGACGAAAGCACCACCACCATCACCATCGATGTGCGCGACTGCTCGCTGATCGCCGCTGCCGACAGCGAAGTCACGGTCTACGAAAAAGCCCTCGACCTGAACAAGGATGGCAACGACCTGGCAGGCGGCACGGTGCTCGGTAGCGAACCGGGCTCGGCCGCCGAGACGGCCAGCGGCTCGCTGGCGGGCTCGAGCAGTGGCGGGGTCGGCGCGCTGACCTACGCGCTGGTTGGCAGTTCCACAGGCCAGTACGGGCAGATTCAGCTGAATGCGGACGGTAGCTACACCTATACCCTGACGTCCCCGGCGAACTCGCCAAGTCACCTCAACGATGGCCCGAACGTGCTGAGCGAGACCTTCACCTATGAGGTCAAGGATTCGCTGGGCAACTCGACCACCAGCACCATCGTCATCAGCATCGTCGACGACGTGCCCAAGGCCCACAGCGACTTCGCCAACGTCTATGAAGGCGGCACGGTCAGCGGCAACGTGCTGGTCAACGACGTGATCGGCGCCGATGTGCCGGCCGATGGCAAGTACGTGGTGGGCGTACGCGCAGGTAGCGATACTTCCAGCTCCGCCCTCGGCCAGTTGGGCAGCAACGTGGCTGGCCAGTATGGCTACCTGACCCTGGACGCCCAGGGCAACGCCACCTACCACGCCAACCCCGATAGCGTGGCGCCACCCGGCGCGACGGATGTGTTCGTCTACACCATCCGCGATGCCGACGGCGACGAAAGCACGACCACCATCACCCTCGATGTCCACGCCATTTCCCTGGTGGTCTGCCCGGACGACACGGCCAAGGTCTATGAAAAAGCCCTGGATCTGAACAAGGACGGTAACGACCTGGCACCCGGCACGGTCACCGGCAGCGACCCGCACGCCACCAGCGAAACCACCAGCGGTTCGCTGGCCGGCTCAGTGAGCGGCGGTATCGGCGCCCTGACCTTTACCCTGGTCGGCAGCGCGCTCGGCCAGTATGGCCAGCTCCAGCTCAATGCCAACGGCAGCTACACCTACACCCTGACCGCGCCGGCCCATTCGCCGGTGCCGGCCAACGACGGCGCGAACCTGGTCAGCGAAAGCTTTACCTTCCAGGTGAAGGACTCGCTGGGCAATACCACCACCAGTACCCTGGTCGTCAGCATCGTCGATGACGTGCCCCAGGCCCATTGCGATGTGGTCTCGGTCAGCGAAGGCGGCACGGTCAGTGGCAATGTGCTGGACAACGACGTGGTCGGCGCCGATGTGCGCGGTGATGGCCAGTATGTGGTCGGGGTGCGCGCAGGCACCGATACCTCCACCTCGGCCAGCGGCCATGTCGGCGAGCAGATCGCCGGCCAGTATGGCTACCTGACCCTCGACAGCCAGGGCAACGCCACCTACCATGCCAACCCCAACAGCGTGGCGCCGGCCGGTGCCGCGGATGTATTCGTCTACACCATTCGCGATGCCGATGGCGACGAGAGCACCACCACCCTGACCATCAATGTCCAGGACAGCAAGCTGGTGGCGGCAGTCGACAACGATGTCACTGTCTACGAGAAGGCCTTGGACCTGCTCCAGGATGGCAACGACCTGGCCCCGGGCACCGTCACCGGCAGCGAGCCGGGCGCCAGCAGCGAGACCGCGTCCGGCAGCCTGGTCGGTGCGGTCAGCGGTGGCGTCGGCGCGCTGACCTACAGCCTGGTCGGCAGCAGCACCGGCCAGTACGGCCAGCTCCAGCTCAATGCCGATGGCTCCTATACCTATACCCTGACCTCGGCACCGAAGACCCCTGGCGGTGCCGACGACGGTGCCAATACCCTCAACGAGTACTTCACCTACAAGGCCACCGACGCGCTGGGCAACAGCGTCACCAGCACCATCGCCATTAACATCGTCGACGATCTGCCAAGCGTGTCCTCGGCGGTGCGCAGCATCATCCCAGGCCAGGTCGACTCCAACATCCTGCTGGTGATCGATGTGTCCGGCAGCATGGACGTCGCCTCCGGCGTGCCGGGCCTGAGCCGCCTGGAGCTGGCCAAGCAGGCGATCAACGCGCTGCTCGACAAGTACGACGAGATGGGCGACATCAAGGTGCAGGTGGTCACCTTCGCCACCGGCGCGACGCTGCAGACGCCAGTCTGGGTCACGATCGGCGAAGCCAAGAGCCTGATCGCCGGGCTCACGGCCAATGGCTCGACCTACTACGATTCGGCGGCCAGCAAGGCCCAGGAAGCCTGGGTCACCTCCGGCAAGCTGGTGGGGGCGCAGAACATCAGCTATTTCTTCTCCGACGGCGAGCCGACCTCGGGGCACTCGATGACGGCCGTGCGCGAGACAGCCTGGGAAACCTTCCTCGACAACAACGCGATCAAGTCCTACGCCATCGGCATGGGCAGTGGCGTCAACGAAGGCAACCTCAACCCGCTGGCCTATGACGGCAGCAGCCACACCGACACCAACTCGGTGGTGGTCACCGACCTCAACCAGCTCAACGCGGTGCTGTCCGGCACCGTGCAGGGCGCGCCGATCACCGGCAGCCTGATGAGCGGCGGCGATTTCGGTGCCGACGGTGGCTTCATCAAGGCGCTGCTGGTGGATGGCACCACCTACACCTACGACCCGAAAGCCAATGGCGGGCAGGGCGGCTACACGGTCAGCGGCGGTGTCGACAAGGCCATGTTCGATACCGTTGGCAATAGCCTGAACATCAAGACCAGCCTGGGCGGCACCTTGCTGGTGAACATGGACAACGGCGAATTCACCTACACCCCACCCAAGGACAACGGCAGCAGCCAGGTCGAGCGCTTCACCTTCACCGCCAGCGACAACGACGGTGATACCCGCAGCGCCACCCTGACGGTGAACATCAACAGCAACAGCGCGCCGCTGGCTGGCGCCGACCACATCATCAGCAACATCAGCGGGGCCACGCTGACGGTGCCGGCCGAGGCCCTGCTGGCCAACGACAGCGATGCCGACCACGACCGCCTGAGCGCCGCGCCGATCACCTTCAACACCGACTTCGCCGACAAGGGCGCGGGGTTCACGGCAGGCACCCAGGCGCGCACCATCACCTTCGATGCCACCCAGAACCGTACCGAGAACCAGTTCCGCGACCTGGCGCGCAGCGAGTTCACCAGCCTCAATGGCACCCTGACCGCGGCCCTGGTGGTGGCCGGCTACCTCGGGTCGATCAGCACCAGCAACGCCAACGACGAGGACACCCTGACCGTCACCCTGCGCAAGGGCGAGACCCTGACCCTGGACCACGACCGCCCGGCCGGCAACCTGATGATGGAATGGAAGGACGCCGGCGGCAGCTACCAGAGCATCGCCGACGGCGGCAGCTTCACCGCCAGCCATGACGGGGTGTACAGCATCCATGTGGTCAACACCGAGAATGCCTCCGGCAACAGCAAGGCTGCCGAAAACTACAAGCTGAGCATGCTGGTGGACTACAGCAACGCCAGCAACGACACCTACCACGGCAGCTACACCGTGAGCGACAACCATGGTGGATATGCCGCCGGCGCGGTGGATATCAGCTACCAGGCCGGCAACACGCTCACCGGCACCGCGGGTGACGATGTGCTGTTGGCCGGCACCGGCGATACCACGCTCAACGGTGGCGCTGGCAACGATGTGCTGGTGGCGGGGGCAGGCAACAACAGCCTGTACGGCGGCGAGGGCAACGACCTGCTGATCGGCGGGCCGGGCAACGACCTGCTCGACGGTGGCGCCGGCAACGATACCGCCAGCTACGCCCGGGCGAGCGCCGGGGTGAGCGTCGACCTTGGCCATGTCGGGCAGCAGAACACCGTGGGAGCCGGGCTCGACACCCTGACTGGCATCGAGAACCTGGTCGGCTCGGACTACAACGACACCTTGATCGGCAATGATGGCGACAACCTGCTCAACGGCGGTGCGGGCAACGATGTGCTCAAAGGCGGTGCGGGCAACGATACGCTGATTGGCGGACGCGGCGACGACAGCTTGAGCGGTGGCAGCGGCAATGACGTGTTCGTCTGGCAGAAGGGCGATACCGGGCACGACACCGTGACCGACTTCACCCCTGGCAGCGATCGCCTCGACCTGTCGCAATTGCTGCAGGGCGAGAGCGCCACCAGCGCGTCACTGGACGACTACCTGCATTTCAAGGTCAGCGGCGTGGGCGGCAACGTGGTGTCGACCATCGAGGTCAGCAGTGTCGCCGGCGCCGCGCCGACCCAGACCATCGACCTGGCCGGGATCGACCTGGCGCAGCATTACGGGGTGTCGGCCGGGGCGGGCGGGGTGATCGCCGCTGGGCACGATACCGCGACCATCATCAATGGCATGCTCAATGATCATTCGTTGAAGGTGGATACGGTGTAAGCGGCGGGGGATGAACCGAGGCGTGCTGATGATCGGGGTTTACGCATTCCCTTGTAGGAGCGGCCTTGTGTCGCGAAAGGGCCGCAAGGCGGCCCCAGGATTTCAGCGTTGATGCAAAGATCGCAGGGGCCGCTTCGCGGCCCTTTCGCGAC
>NZ_JAMYBV010000015.1:0-133985 GCF_024126635.1 Pseudomonas sp. VA159-2
CGGGCATCCATGCCCGTCACCTCCCTACGCAAGGCCTGCGTTCGGCCTCCTGAAGTCGCGAAGTTACGGGCGGCGCCTGCACTGGCGCAGCTGTCGCGCGTTGGGTTGGGCGCTAGCCTCTCGTTCGGCAACGGCAACGGCAACGGCAACGGCAACGGCAACGGCAACGGCAACGGCATCTGCCGTTAACTGCGTTCCCACATCGACCTGAATCCTTGCGCTTCTTCAACCAGCCAGTCATGCACCGCCCGTGCACCTGGCTGGTTCAGCCCTCCCGGCGGGTATAGCAGCACATAGCGCTTGTGGTTGGCGATCGGCACGCCGAACGGCACGATCAAGGCGCCACGCTCGAGCTCGTCGTTGAGCAGCGTGCGCCGGGCGATGGCCACGCCGATGCCGGCAATGGCCGCCTCGATGGTCAGGTGGTTGCGGTTGAACGTATGCCCACGCCGCACATCCAGCCCGGCGGCACCGATACCCTCGAGGTAGAACTCCCATTCCGCATACTCCGAGCTGCCGCGCCAGGCTGTGATGTCGTGCAGCAGCGGATAGTGGGCCAGGTCGGCCGGGCCATGCAGCGGCGGCCGCCCACGCAGCAGCGCCGGGGAGCACACCGGGAAGATCTGCTCGTCCAGCAGCGGGGTGGAGAGCATGCCCGGGTAGCTGCCATCGTTGAGGTCGATGGCCAGGTCGAAGTCCTCCGGATGCAGGGCCTGGTTGCTGTCCTCGGCCACCAGGCGCAGTTCGATGTCCGGGTAGCGCTGCTGGAAGCGCGGCAGGCGCGGCGTCAGCCATTTGGCCAGGAACGAGGGGATCGAGCGCAGGCGCAAGGTGCCGCGGATCTCCCCGGCATCCAGGCGCAGCAGCTCGGCTTCGATGCTGCCGTAGGCCTCGGCCACGGTCTGGGCCAGGCGCTGCCCCTCGGCCGACAGCTCGACCCCACGGGCACGGCGCAGGAACAGGCGAAAGCCCAGGCGCTCCTCGAGCTGGCGCATCTGCTGGCTGACCGCGCCGGGAGTGATGTGCAGCTCCTCGGCGCAGCGGGTGAACGACAGGTGCCGCGCGGCGCAGGAAAACACATGCAGCCAGACGAACACCTGGCCATTGAGTGGCCCTTTCATCGTTTAGTCCTGCTAAAGGCTTGTGTAGGAAGTTTCGTTGGTCAAGCCGACCTGAGCGCGGCAGTATCGCGCAACTTTGTAATACCGTTCAATTTTTCCAGAGAGCCATGGCGTGTTTCTATTGCGCGTCATGGCCAGGCATTAGCATGGCTATCAGTGTTTTCGACCTTTTCAAGATTGGCATCGGCCCGTCCAGCTCCCACACCGTCGGCCCCATGCGCGCCACCGCAACCTTCGCCCAGGCCCTGCGCGAGCGCGGCCTGCTGGCCCGGGTGACGCGGGTCGAGGTGCGCCTGTACGGTTCGCTGTCGGCCACCGGCGTCGGCCATGCCACCGACCGCGCCTGCCTGCTGGGGTTGATGGGCCAGTGGCCCGACCGTATCGATCCGCAGAGCATCGAGCCGCGCATCGACCAGTTGCTGCAGGAGAACAGCCTGTTGCTCGATGGCAGCCACCCGGTCGAATTCCAGTATGCCCGCGACATGCGCCTGCTCGACGAGAACCTGGCCTACCATCCCAATGCCATGACCGTCGAAAGTTTCGCCGGCCACGACAGCCTGTTCAGCCAGACCTATTATTCGGTCGGTGGCGGTTTCATCGTTGAGGCCAGCGAGATCGATGCGCCGCACGGCAGCGGCGCTCAGGTCGAACTGCCTTACGAATTTTCCAGCGGCGCCGAGCTGCTGGCGCTGTGCAAGGCCCACAACCTCAGCGTCAGCCAGCTGATGCTGGCCAACGAATGCGCCTGGCGGCCAGAAAGCGAAGTGCGCGAAGGGCTGCTGAAGATCTGGGCGGCGATGGGCGAGTGCGTCAGCAACGGCTTGCGCAACGAGGGCATCCTGCCCGGAGGGCTCAAGGTCAAGCGCCGTGCCGCGCGCCTGCACCGCAGCCTGCAGGAGCTGGGCAAGCCCAACGTGATCGGTTCGACCCTCAGCGCCATGGAGTGGGTCAACCTGTTCGCCCTGGCGGTCAATGAAGAGAACGCCGCTGGCGGGCGCATGGTCACCGCGCCCACCAATGGGGCGGCAGGGATCATCCCGGCGGTGCTGCACTACTACATGAAATTCAACCCCGGTGCCTGCGACGACGATGTGGTGGCGTTCCTGCTGGCCGCTGCCGCGGTGGGCATCCTGTGCAAGAAGAACGCCTCGATTTCCGGTGCCGAAGTCGGTTGCCAGGGCGAGGTCGGTTCGGCCTGCTCGATGGCCGCCGCCGGCTTGGCCGAGGTGCTAGGCGCCACTGCACCGCAACTGGAGAACGCCGCCGAGATCGCCTTGGAGCACAACCTGGGGCTGACCTGCGACCCGGTGGGCGGCCTGGTGCAGATCCCCTGCATCGAACGCAACGCGATTGCCGCGGTAAAGGCGATCAATGCCGTGCAGATGGCCCTGCGCGGCGATGGCGAGCACTTCATTTCCCTGGACCGGGTGATCCGCACCATGCGCGACACCGGCGCCGACATGCACGCCAACTACAAGGAAACCTCCCGCGGCGGCCTGGCCGTCGCTTTCGTCGAGTGCTGAGCCACAAGCGCTTTGCTGTGCGGGGCGGTTCCCACGAAGCCGTCCCACAACCCTGATTGAACCTGCAACACCCGCTGTACCTGCGACAAAAACAACTACAAGGCGATACCCATGACTGATGTACAAAGCACCACGCGCATGCGTGCGGATTCGGCTGCCCCGGCTGCGGGCTCGAGCACCTGGAACCGTCACGACACCACCTGGGCCCTGGGCCTGTATGGCACGGCCATTGGCGCCGGCACCCTGTTCCTGCCGATCAACGCCGGGGTAGGGGGCTTCTGGCCATTGCTGATCCTGGCACTGCTGGCCTTCCCCATGACCTTCTTCGCCCATCGGGCCTTGACCCGCTTCGTGCTGTCCGGGCGCAAGGGCGGCAACGAAGACATCACCGAGGTGGTCGAAGAGCACTTCGGCACCGGTGCCGGCAAGCTGATCACCTTGCTGTACTTCTTTGCCATCTTCCCGATCCTGCTGGTCTACAGCGTGGCGCTGACCAACACCCTGACCAGCTTCTTCGAGCACCAACTGCACATCGAGCCGCCACCGCGGGCCTTGCTCGCGCTGCTGCTGATCTGCGGGCTGATGATCGTGGTGCGCTGCGGCCAACAGATTATCGTCAAGGCCATGAGCGTGCTGGTCTATCCCTTCGTCGCCTCGTTGCTGTTGCTGGCCCTGAGCCTGATCCCCAACTGGAACGGCGCCTTCTTCGCCCAGGCCAACGAAGGCTTGAGCGCCTCGAAACTGCTGCTGACCCTGTGGCTGGCGATTCCGGTGATGGTGTTTTCGTTCAACCACTCGCCGATCATCTCGGCCTTCGCCGTCGACCAGAAGCACCGCTACGGTGGCGATGCCGACCGCAAGAGCGGCCGCACCCTGGCCACCGCCCACGTGATGATGGTGCTGACGGTGATGTTCTTCTGCTTCAGCTGCGTGCTGGCCCTGAGCCCCGGCGACCTGGCCGCGGCCAAGGCGCAGAACATCTCGATCCTGTCGTACCTGGCCAACCACTTCCAGACCCCGGTGATCGCCTTCGTCGCGCCGCTGATCGCCCTGGTGGCGATCACCAAGTCGTTCCTGGGCCACTACATCGGTGCCAGCGAAGGTTTCCAGGGCATGATCGTCAAGAGCTTGCGTGGGCGTGGCAAGGCCTGGCCAGCCAAGCGCCTGGAGCGCGTCACGGCGTTGTTCATGGTGCTGACCTGCTGGGCGGTGGCGACCCTCAACCCGAGCATCCTTGGGCTGATCGAGAGCCTGGGTGGCCCGGTGATCGCTTGCCTGCTGTTCCTGATGCCGATGTACGCGGTGCACAAGGTGCCGGCGCTGCGCCAGTACTCGGGCAAGCTGTCGAACGTGTTCGTGGTGCTGATCGGCTTGATCACGCTGTCGGCGATCGTCTACAGCTTCATCGCCTGAGGCGCTGAAGCATTGCCGGGCGAGCCCGCCCCCACGCCATGATCACGGCGTGGGGGCGGGCTTTACCGCTCAGGCGCTGTGCACACTCACTTGGCTTTCTGTTGCAGGGCCACGAAGCTGCGGCGCATGTCGCTGGCCCAGCCGTCGAGCACCGGCTTGACGTCGTTCAGGGTCAACTGGGTGGTCTTGTTCTCCAGCTCCTTGCCGCTGCCCTTGCGCACTACCTGGGCCACGACCTTCTGGCTGGCACCGTCGAGGAAGGCCGCCTCCACGGCGATGTCCACCTGCTGGTCGCGACCACCGGCGGCGGTGTTGACCGCGGCGGCGACCAGTGCGATAGGGATCACTTCATAGGGCTTGAGGCCTTCGGTGCTGGTGGACACGGCAGTGATCGCCGGGCGCACCACGATGGTGTTCGGCCCAGGGGCCTTGACCAGGGTCAGCACGCTGCCCAGCTCCCGGCGCATCGCATCGTTGAAGTAGCGGGTGATCTCTTGCAGGGTCTGCGCCGAGATCACTTCGGTGGGCTGGGGCTTGGGATAGAACTGGCTCGGTTCGATGAACACCTTGGTGTACTGGCTGGCCTTGATGTCCGGGTCGATCCAGCGCATCACCGGCGCGCCGGAGACGCTTTCGGCGGGTTTCAGGCGGCTGTAGTCCTTGAGAAATCCGGAGTAGTCCTTGGGGTCGACGCGGTTGCTGGAACAGGCAACCAGCGCCAGCAGGGCAGCGCACAGCAGGGTGGTGCGAGACAGTTGCATCATGATCGAAGGTTCCATGAGGGAAGTGGCCAGAACAACGCTAGCAGGTGGTTGGCGGTTGGCCAGCGGTTGCAGCATCCCTTTGAAGGTCTTTGCGACTTTTCGCAGATGGTCGTTTCAATTCAAGATTGCCGGGGCTGCTGTGCAGCCCTATCGCGACACGAGGCCGCTCCTACAGGTGATCGCAGCGACCGCGGCTCCCCAAACGCTCACCCCAACGCTTCGCGCAACCGGTACCACAACATCCCCATGGCCAGCAGCGGCGAGCGCAACGCCTTGCCGCCGGGGAAGGTCAGGTGCGGCACGCTGCTGAACACATCCAGCCCGTAACTGGCCTGGGTGGCGATGGCCTCGGCCAGCAGTTTCGCCGTCCAGTGGGTGACGTTGAGCCCATGCCCGGAGTAACCCTGGGCATAGAACACGTTGGGGTGCTGGCGCAGCCGCCCGACCTGAGGGAAGCGGTTGGCGGTGATGCCGATCATGCCACCCCACTGGTAGTCCAGGCGCACCTCGGCCAGTTGCGGGAACACCTTGAGCACCTTGGGCCGCATGTAGGCGCCGATATCGCTGGGGTCGCGCCCGGAATAATGGCAGGCGCCGCCGAACAGCAGGCGATTGTCGGCGGTCAGGCGGTAGTAATCCAGGCCGACTTTCTGGTCGCACAGCGCCATGTTCTGCGGGATCAGGCTGCGCGCCAGGCGCTCGGGCAGTGGCTCGGTGGCCACCACGTAGCTGCCGGCGGGCAGCACCTTGCCGCTCAGGCGCGGCTCCAGTTCGTCGAGGTGGGCGTTGCAACCGAGCACCAGGTGTGCGGCGCGCACCTTGCCGCGGGCGGTGTGCAGGGTCACGCTGGCGCCGTGCTCGATGCGCAGGACCGGGCTCTGCTCGAAGATGCGCGCGCCTTGTGCGCTGGCAGCGCGGGCCTCGCCCTGCACCAGGTCGAGCGGGTGCAGGTGCCCCGAGCCCATGTCCACCAGACCGCCGGCGTACAGGTCGCTGGCGACGATTTCATCCAGCCGCGCCTTGTCCACCAGGCGGGTTTCATGGCGGTAGCCCAGCTCGGCCAGGCCACGCTGTTCGGCGGCGAAGGCGGCGAACTGCGCCGGGGTATTGGCCAGCTCGCAGAAGCCCCAGCGCAGGTCGCACGGGATGGCGTACTGCTCGATGCGTCGGGCCACCAGCGCCACCGAGTCGATGCCGGCCTGCTGCAGGTAGCGCACGCCCTCCTGGCCCACGTGGCGGGCAAAGCCCGAGACGTCATGGCCGATGCCGCGGATCAGCTGGCCGCCGTTGCGCCCACTGGCACCCCAGCCGATGCGCCGGGCCTCCAGCAGGATCACCGACAGGCCGCGCTCGGCCAGCTCCAGGGCGGTGTTGACCCCGGTCAGGCCGCCGCCGACCACGCAGACATCGGCCTGCAGGTCCTGCTCCAGCGTGGGGTAGACCGTGCCCTGGCGCGCGCTGGCGGCGTAGTAGGAGGCGGTGTGTTCATTGATGTGTGGCATGGGCGGGCTCGGCTCAGCGGTTGGACTTGATCTTGCTCCAGGAGCGGGTCATCTGCCGCAGGATCCCGGGGCTGGGCATGGTCGAGACATACAACTTGTCCAGCACCTCCTGGGGCGGGTAGATCTCGGGGTTGTCGACCAGGCTGGGGTCCATGTCGGCCTTGGCATCCGGGTTGGCGTTGGCGTAGCCGACCGTGGCGCTGACCTTGGCGATGACCTTCGGGTCGAGCAGGTAGTTGATGAACGCCAGGGCCTGGTCAGGGTTCTTGGCATCCTTGGGGATGGCCAGCAGGTCGAACCACAGGTTGCTGCCTTCCTTGGGAATGCTGTAGGCCACTTTCACCCCGTTGCCGGCTTCCTCGGCGCGATGGGCCGCCTGGAACACGTCGCCGGAGTAGCCGAAGGCCACGCAGACTTCACCGTTGGCCAGGTCCGAGACGTACTTGGAGGAGTGGAAGTAGGTGATGTACGGGCGCAGCGCCAGCAGCCGCGCCTCGGCCTTCTTGTAGTCTTCGGCCTTCTCGCTGCGTGGGTCCATGCCCAGGTAGTTGAGCATGGCCGGGAACAGCTCGTCGGGGGAGTCCATGAACGCCACGCCGCACTGCTTGAGCTTCTGCAAGTTCTTGGGCTCGAACAGCACCGCCCAGGAGTCGACCTTGTCGATGCCGAGCACGGCTTTCACCTTGTCGACGTTGTAGCCGATGCCGTTGGTGCCCCACAGGTAGGGCACGGCGTACTGGTTGCCGGGGTCGTTCTGCTCCAGCTGCTTGAGCAGCTTCGGGTCCAGGTGCTGCCAGTTCGGCAGCTTGCCGCGGTCCAGGGGCAGGAACGCGCCGGCCTGAGCCTGGCGGGCGAGAAAATGGTTGGAGGGCACCACCACGTCGTAACCGGTGCGACCGGCCAGCAGCTTGCCCTCCAGGGTCTCGTTGGAGTCGAACACGTCGTAGATGACCTTGATGCCGCTGCTGGCCTGGAAGTCGGCGAGGGTGGTGTCGCCGATGTAGTCGGTCCAGTTGTACACGCTCACCGTCGGCTGGGCCTGGACGGTGGCGGCGAACAGCAGGGCGAAGGTTGCGGGAAGCAGGGCTTGCGGATGACGCATGTCGACACCTCGTTGGTCTTGTTCTGGGTCGTGGTCTTAACGATGGCTCGGTGCTGGGGCATCGTGGGCGCGGGCTTGCCCCGCGATTGGCTTGAGGGCCTCGTCGCGGGGCAGGCCCGCGCCCACACGATGTGTGATTGATCAGACGCTGAGCAGCAGGAACTCCCGCTCCCATGAGCTGATCACCCGCTTGAAGTTCTCATGCTCGGCACGCTTGACCGCGACGTAGCCCTGGACGAATTGCTGCCCCAGGTACTCGCGCACCTTCTGGCAGTCTTCCATGTGCTGCAGCGCGTCCTCGATGGTGATCGGCAGGCGCAGGTTGCGCCGCTCGTAGGCCCGGCCTTGCACCGGCGCGCTCGGCTCGATGCGCTCGACCATGCCGATGTAGCCGCACAACAGGCTGGCGGCGATGGCCAGGTAGGGGTTGGCGTCGGCGCCCGGCAGGCGGTTTTCCACGCGCATGGCCTCGGGGCTGGAGGTCGGCACGCGCAGCCCGGCGGTGCGGTTCTCCTCGCCCCACTCGACGTTCACCGGCGCCGAGGTGTCGGGCAGGAAGCGGCGGAACGAGTTGACGTTCGGCGCGAACATCGGCAACAGCTTGGGGATGTACTTCTGCAGGCCACCGATGTGGTGCAGGAACAACTCGCTCATGCTGCCGTCGGCGTTGGCGAAGATTGGCCTGCCGCTGGCGATGTCGATCACGCTCTGGTGCAGGTGCATGGCGCTGCCCGGTTCGTCGGTGATCGGCTTGGCCATGAAGGTGGCGGCGACGTTGTGCTTGAGCGCCGCCTCGCGCAGGGTGCGTTTGAACACGGTGATCTGGTCGGCCAGGTCCAGGGCATCGCCGTGGCGGAAGTTGATCTCCATCTGCGCCGGGCCGTCTTCGTGGATCAGCGTGTCCAGGTCCAGGCCTTGCAGCTCGCACCAGTCGTAGACGTCTTCGAACAGCGGGTCGAATTCGTTGGCCGCGTCGATGGAGAACGACTGTCGACCGCTTTCGGCGCGGCCTGAACGGCCCATTGGCACCTGCAGCGGCAGGTCCGGGTCTTCGCAGCGCTGGGTCAGGTAGAACTCCATCTCCGGCGCGACGATCGGCTGCCAACCCTGGTCGGCATACAGTTTGAGCACTTTTTTCAGCACGTTGCGCGGCGACAGCTCGATCGGCTTGCCTTGCTTGTCGAAGGTGTCGTGGATGACGATGGCGGTCGGTTCGATGGCCCAGGGGATCTGGTACACCGCCGTGGGGTCGGGGCGGCAGACCATGTCGATGTCGGCGGCGTCGAGCAGGCTGTAGTAGATGTCGTCGTCGACGTAGTCGCCGGTGACGGTCTGCAGCAGCACGCTTTCAGGCAGGCGCATGCCGCGCTCGTGGAGGAACTTGGCGGTCGGGGCGATCTTGCCGCGGGCGATGCCGGTCAGGTCGCTGATCACGCATTCGACTTCGGTGATCCGGTGTTCTTTCAGCCAGGTGGACAGCTGATCGAAGGGGGCGTTCATACAGACCTCTTGGTTGGGTTGTTGTGGTGGGACGCAAGGCGTGCTGTGCCGTGGGGCACTTCCCACAGGTGACGCTGAGGGCTATCTTGGGCGCAGCCCCGCGGGGCGATCTATCCACTTTCTTCGCCGCTGAATGCACCAAAAGAGTGCAATAGGACCGTGCGTGAATACGCCAACCGCCTTGCAGGTCCGGGATTTACGGACCACCGACGTGACCGAACAGATCCGCGCCACCCCGGGTTGGCAGCAGCAGTACCGGCAGATGTCCCCGGGGCATTTCAACGGGCAGTTGCGCTGGCTCGCGCTGGAGGGCGTGGAGGTCTACGAAGAGCGCCTGAACACCCGGGTCGAACAGTTTTTCCGGGCGCCGAGCGGTGCCTTGGCGTTCTGCTTCGACCGCAGCGAGAACAGCCTGTACCTGCTCAACGAAGACAGCCGCAATATCTGGATCACCCCGGAGAACTACCAGGAGGTGGCGGTGGTGTTCGAGCAGCCGTTTTTGGCCAGCCATGGCCTGGACCTGGAGCGCTTGCGCGGGCTGTTCATGGTGCCGCTGAGCTGCCAGCAGAACGCCCTGTTCGGCAACTGGCTGAGCGCCACGCTGACGCGCCTGGGCCAGGCTGAGCGCCCGCTGGAGGGGCGGGTGCTGGCCGAGCAACTGCTGGAGGACTGCCTGTTCATCCTCGACAACGCCGGCCAGCGCCTGCAAGGCCAGGCCCTGGGGCGGCGCGACGAGGAGCGGGCGATCATGCGCCGGGTCAGCGAATGGGCCGCCGATTGCCCGGAGGAAACCCTCAACCTGCTGGAACTGGCCCAGGTTGCCGGGGTCTCGCTGCGCCAGTTGCAGCAGGCGTTCAAGGCCTTCACCGGTTTGCCGCCGGCGCACTGGCTGCGCTTGCGCAGGCTCAATGGCGCGCGGCGCGACCTGCTGCGCGAGGACGACGTGACGGTGGCCGAGGTGGCCATGCGCTGGTCGTTCTGGCACCTGGGGCGGTTCTCCGAGAGTTATCGCCAGCTGTTTCGCGAGTTGCCGAGCGAGACCCTGCGACGGGGCCGTGGTTTTTGACGCGTGAAGACAACCGGGGCGCGGTCTCATCCACGCTGAATAGCTGACGGCGGACACCGCTCAGCGCCAACACCAGATGACGCCAACCCATTTCTGACGCACACTGCCGAAAAATTCGATGCCTCGTCTCTACGAGACACCGCTGGAGCATGCCAATGGCGCGACCCAACACCTCGACCCCCAACGCCAGCGACTCCGTGCAGCAATCGCGCCTGGTGCGCTTGAAACTGGCCAATGAAGGCGAGCTGCCCTCGGGCATGCTGCGTGACGAGATCGACGCCTCCTGGCGCCGCAGCCTCAGCCATGGCCTGGACTGCCTGCAAGGCGAGCAGGTGGGCCTCGGTACCGAGCAGGGCCCGGACCTGCGCACGCTGCTGGAGCACAACCGCCAGCTCATCGATGCCGTCACCCCGGAGCTGGATTACCTGGTCAAGCGCCAGGGCAATAGCGGCATCGTCATCCTTGGCGACGCCCAGGCCAATGTGCTGGCCATCGAGGGCCAGCAGCAGGTGCTAGCCCGCGAGGGCCTGCGCGATCTGCACCCGGGCAGTTGCTGGAGCGAGGCACTGCGCGGCACCAATGCGATTGGCACGGCGGTGGTCGAAGGCCAACCGACCCTGATCAACTGCGGCGAGCACTACCTCGACCGGCTCAGCCCGTTCTCCTGTACCTCGGTGCCACTACGCGACCCGCACGGCGAGGTGATCGGCGTGCTCGACGTAACGCGCGAAGGGGTCATGGCCCAGCCCCAGGACAGCCTGTCGACGCTGCTGCTGGCCGCCGGGCAGATCGAGAATCGGCTGTTCGCGCTGCAACAGGCCGAGCACCTGGTGCTGGCCTTCCACAGCCGTGCGCAGTACGTGGCCAGCGCCTGGCAGGGCTTGCTGGCGTTGAGCCTGGACGGCGAGGTGCTGGCCGCCAACGACAATGCCTGCCAACTGCTGCGGGCAAGCCGCCAGGCCCTGCTCGGCCAGCCTGCCAGTGACCTGCTGGGCGAACGCTCGCCGGGCTTCATCGCCCGCCTGTGGCAGGGCGGGGTGAGCAGGGCGCAGACCGCCCGCGGCGAGTTCTTCTTCCGGGCCCTGCAAGTGCCGCTGCAAGCGACACTCAAGGGCGCGGTGGCGCCGCCCCGGCCGGCGTCGACGGCCAAGGCCCAGGCCCTCGAGGCGCTGGCCGGTGGCGACGCGCGCCTGGCCCGGGCCTTGCGCATGGCGCGCCAAGGCCTGGCCGGCGGGTTGCCGGTGTTGCTGCTGGGCGAGACTGGTACCGGCAAGGAAGTCACCGCCCGCGCCCTGCACCAGGCCGGCCCGCGTGCCGACAAGCCGTTCGTGGCGGTCAACTGTGCGGCGATCCCCGAAGGCCTGATCGAGTCGGAACTGTTCGGCTACCGCGACGGTGCCTTCACCGGGGCGCGCCGGGGCGGCATGGTCGGGCGGCTGCTGCAGGCCCATGGCGGCACCTTGTTCCTCGACGAGATCGGCGACATGCCGCTGGCCTTGCAGGCCCGCCTGTTGCGCGTGCTGCAGGAGCGCCGGGTCGCGCCGCTGGGGGCCGGTGACGAGCAAGACATCGACGTGGCGTTGATCTGCGCCACCCACCGCGACCTCAAGCGCCTGGTGGCCGAGCAGCGTTTTCGCGAAGACTTGTACTACCGGGTCAACGGCGTGTCGCTGCGCCTGCCGGCGTTGCGCGAGCGCGACGACCTGGCGCCGATCGTCCAAGCGCTGCTGGATAAGTTCGGTGCCCGTGGCGTGCGCCTCGACCCGCCCTTGGCCGCGCTGCTTGAAGGCTTCGACTGGCCAGGCAACATCCGCCAGCTGGAGATGGTGCTGCGTGCCGCCCTGGCCATGCGCGAGGAGGGCGAGACGGTGCTGACCCTCGATCACCTCACCGATTGCCTGCTCGACGAACTGGCCAGCGGCGCGGCGCCCTCCGGCAGCCTGCGCGACAACGAACTGGAATTGATCCGCGCCGCCCTGGCCCGGCACCAGGGCAATGTCTCGGCTGCCGCCGAGGCCCTGGGCATCAGCCGGGCGACGCTGTACCGCAAGCTCAAGCACTTGCGCGGCTGAGCCTGGGGCGTCTGTTCGCGCGCCTGCTCGAGCCTGGTTCGCCAGCAAGGCTGGCGTCTACAGGTTTGCTTGAGGTCGGGCCGTCAGAGCTTCATCATCACCGCCTTGAGCTCGGTGTAATGCTCGATCGCCGCCGCGCCCATCTCGCGACCCACGCCCGACATCTTGTAGCCGCCGAACGGCAGCGCCGGGTCCAGGGCGCTGTGGCAGTTGACCCACACCGAACCGGACTTGATCCGCGGGATCATGCGGTGCACCGCCGCCAGGTCATTGGACCAGATGCTCGCGCCCAGGCCATAGGGGTTGTCGTTGGCCAGGCGCACCACTTCGTCGAGGTCATCGAACGGCATGGCCACCAGCACCGGCCCGAAGATTTCCTCCTGCACCAGGCGGTGGCGCTGATCGACATCCACCAGCACGGTGGGCTTGACGAAGTAGCCCGGGCCGAAGCCTTCACCGCCGCAGGCCAGGGTCGCGCCCAGCTCGCGGCCCAGGTTGATGTAGCCTGTGACCCGATCCTGCTGCTTGGCCGAGATCAGCGGGCCCATCTGCACCGAAGGGTCGAGGCCGTTGCCCAGTTTCATGCCATTGGCGATGCCGGCGATATCGGCCACCACGTTGTCGAAGTGCTTGCGGTGCACGTACAGGCGCGAGCCCGCGCAGCACACCTGGCCCTGGTTGAAGAAGATCGCCATGGCGGCGCCGGCGGCGGCTTCCTGGAGGTTGGCATCGGGCATGACGATGGTCGGCGACTTGCCGCCCAGCTCCAGGGTGACACGGGTCATGTTGTCCATGGCTGCCTTGCCGATCAACTTGCCGACCTCGGTGGAGCCGGTGAAGGTCAGCTTGTCCACGCCGGGGTGGCGGCTGAGGGCCGCACCGGCGTTCAGGCCAGTGCCGGTGACCACGTTGAGCACCCCAGCCGGGTAGCCGGCTTCATCCACCAGCTCGGCGAGCTTGAGCACGCTCAGCGGGGTTTCGTCAGCGGGTTTGAGGACCATGGTGCAGCCAGTGGCCAAGGCCGGGCCGAGTTTCCAGCAGGCCAGCAGCAGCGGGAAGTTCCAGGCGACGATGGCGCCGACCACGCCCACGGCTTCGCGGCGGACGAAGGCGTGGAAGTCGCCGTCGGGCATCAGCGGCATCGACGGCTCCACCGTGCTGCCTTCGATCTTGGTGGCCCAGCCGGCCATGTAGCGCAGGAAGTCGATAGCCAACTGTACATCCATCACCTTGGCCACCACGGCGCTCTTGCCGTTGTTCAGGCACTCCAGTTCGGCGAGCTGCTGGGCGTCGCGCTCCATCAGGTCGGCCAGGCGCCACAGCAGGTTCTGTCGTTCGCGGGGGCGCATGCGGCTCCACGCCGAGTCGTCGAAGGCCTGGCGCGCGGCGTGCACCGCGCGGTCCACGTCCTGGGCCTGGGCCGAGGGCACTTCACCAAGCACTTCGCCGGTGGCCGGGTTACGGAAGGTCATGGTCTGGCCACTTGCGGCATCCTGCCACTCAGCGCCGATACGCATCTTCAGCTTGCGCTCTAGGAAGGCGCGGGTAGCGGGAAGGATCGGCAGTTCGGTATTCATCAGACGGTGCCTCTTGGCTTTTGGGTGGTGGCCAGGGCTTTGGCAAGGGGCGTGCCAAGGGCTGTGACGTTGCGATGGGGCCCGGCGCCAAAGGGTTTTGTCCTGGGTGGCGCAGGCTGGGGGTGGCGCGGGGTGTCGCAGAATGAGACGGGGTGAGACAGGGGCGTGATGGTTGACAGGTGTTCGGCGGCACAAGGTGCTCGCCGAGCGGCCTCAGGCAGGTGCCAGGGCCCCCTGCAGGAACAGCTGCTCGAGGGTCTGGGCGCTGTTGGCGCTGGCGGCGCGGCCGCGGCGCTCGGCATCGACCATGCCGTAGATCATGGTCATGAACATCTCGGTGAAGACCGCCGCACTGATATCGATGCGCAGCACGCCCAGTTGCTGGGCGCGCAGGAAGAAGGCGTCCATGGCCTGGGTATAGGCCAGCCAGCGCTGGTCCTCGGCGTCGTTGAGCAGGGTGTCGGGGCGATACTGGAACATTAGAAACACCAGCATCTCCCGATGCTTGAGGTGTTCGGCGATCAGGTGGCGAATACCGTGGAGCGGCTCGGCCTGGGTCAGGTCAGCTTGCTCGATGACCTGGTTGAGCACGTGTTCGCCATGGTCTTCGAGCATGCTCAGCAGGTTTTCCCGGGTGCCGCAGAAGCGGTGCAGGGTGGCCTTGCTGACGCCGGCGGTCTCGGCCAGCTCTTTGAGGGTGGCACGGGGATGGACCACGATGGCGTGGGCCAGCGCCTTGAGCAGGCGTTCTTCTTGGAGGGTGATGCGCATGGGGGGCCTCGAGTCGATGTCTGGCTATGCCAAAGATGCTCGAGTGTATCATGTGAGACTAAAAAGACTCGAACTCGATGCTGCATCTTGCTGGCGAACCCGGCGCTGTGTCGCCGGTTCGCCAGCCAGTCGGCTGCCACTGGGTCAGTGAGGGGCGCGCGGGATGGTCTTGAGCAGGTCTTCCGGGCTGATGTGCCCGACCACCTGGGCCACCGCGCTGCCGGGGGTCGGCAAGTCGATGATGTGGCTTTTCATCTTGCCGATCACATGCATCTCGCACGGCTTGCAGTCGAACTTAAGGGTCAGCACTTCGTCGCCCTGGATCAGTTGCATCGGCGCCACCTTGGTGCGCACCCCGGTGACGCCCTTGGCCTGCTTGGGGCACAGGTTGAACGAGAAGCGCAGGCAATGCTTGGTGATCATCACCGGCACTTCGCCGTGCTCCTCGTGCGCTTCGTACGCCGCGTCGATCAGCTGCACGCCGTGCCGGTGGTAGAAGTCGCGGGCCTTCTGGTTGTAGACGTTGGCCAGGAACGACAGGTGCGACTCTGGGTATACCGGCGCCGGTGTGGTTTCGGCCTTGCGCGAGCCGCGCGGGTGGGCCTGGACGCGAGCCTGGGTCAGCGCCTCGATGGCTTCGCGGCGCAGGGCCTTGAGCTGCGAGTTGGGGATGAAGTACGCCTGTGGCGCATCCAGCTCGATGGCGTTGGCGTGGTACATCGTGGTGCCCAACTGGCCGAGCAGGTCGTGCAGTTGCTCCAGCGCCTGCTGCGGCTTGTTGGCCACGCCGAACGGGCCGTCCAGCGCCACTTGCACGCTGACGCCTTCCTCGCTGCTGACGGTCAGCATCAGCCGCTGTTCGGTCAGTACCGCGTGCCACTCGATGCCGACACGGCGCTCGGCCGAGGTGCGCTGCAGGGCTTGCTGCCAGTTGTGGTCGAGGTTGCGCGACAGCGGGTGGTTGGGGCGCAGCTTGTACAGGCCCTCGGGCATTTCGTTGGGTTCGACGCGGTAGCGGTAGCGCTTCTGGCCGTCTTCCTCGGATTCGCTCTTGAGCTCGGCGATGTTGGCGCGAAAACCTACGACTTCACGCTTGACCAGTACGTTCAGGCCGTCACCGTTGGTCAGCGGCACCTCGGTGAGCACCTGCAGGTCGCGCTTGCCGACTTTTTCCACCACGCCCACCGGCAAACCGGTGAAGGTCGGCGAGTCGAAGGCGCCGATGTCGACCTTGCGCTCGGTGACGAAGTAGTCGGTGCTGCCGCGGTGGAAGGTCTTGTCCGGGTCGGGCAGGAAGAAGTGCTCGGTACGGCCGCTGGAGGCGCGGGCCAGTTGCGGGCGGCCTTCGAGAATGGCGTCGAGTTCCTTGCGGTAGTGGGCGGTGATGTTCTTCACATAGCCCACGTCCTTGTAGCGGCCCTCGATCTTGAACGAGCGCACGCCGGCATCGACCAGGTCGGCCAGGTTGGCGGTCTGGTTGTTGTCCTTCATCGACAGCAGGTGCTTCTCGAAGGCGACCACGCGGCCCTGGTCGTCCTTGAGGGTGTACGGCAGGCGGCAGGCCTGGGAGCAGTCGCCACGGTTGGCGCTGCGCCCGGTCTGGGCGTGGGAAATGTTGCACTGACCGGAGAAGGCCACGCACAGCGCGCCATGGATGAAGAACTCGATGGCCGCGTCGGTTTCGGCGGCGATGGCGCGAATCTGCTGCAGGTTCAGTTCACGGGCCAGCACCAGCTGGGAAAAACCGGCCTGGTCGAGGAACTTGGCCCGCTCCAGGGTACGGATGTCGGTCTGGGTGCTGGCGTGCAGCTCGATCGGCGGGATGTCCAGCTCCATCACCCCCAGGTCCTGGACGATCAGCGCGTCGACGCCGGCGTCGTACAGCTGGTGAATCAGCTGGCGCGCAGGTTCCAGTTCGTTGTCGTGGAGGATGGTATTGAGGGTGGTGAACACCCGGGCGTGGTAGCGCCGGGCGAACTCGACCAGGCCGGCGATGTCGCTGACATCGTTGCAGGCGTTGTGGCGCGCGCCGAAGCTTGGGCCGCCGATGTAGATGGCGTCAGCGCCGTGCAGGATCGCCTCGCGGGCGATGCTCACGTCACGGGCAGGGCTGAGCAGTTCCAGGTGGTGCTTTGGAAGGGACATGTCGTTATAGGTCGGGCTTCACGGTGAGGCGGGCATTGTAGCGGTGAAATGGTTCGACGGCACCCTCAGGGTGCTGGATGGCCTGGTTCGCGGGGCGTGACAGCGCAGCTTGCCCCGCGAGCGACCGCGTTGACTTCAGCCTTTGGCCGCCATCGCCGTCACCTCCACGCGCATCCCTGCGAACGCCAGCGCAGCCACGCCCACTGCCGCGCGCACCGGCCATGGCTTGCTGAAGAAGCGCTGGTAGACCTCGTTGAACGCGGCGCGGTCGGCCATGTCGGTGAGGTAGATGGTCAGGTGCAGTACCCGGTCCATCGAGCTGCCGGCGCGTTCCAGGGCGACTTTCAGCGCTTGCAGGGTGCATTCGCACTGGGTGGTGATGTCGCCGAGCTCCAGGCTACCGTCGGCGTGCACCGGGATTTGGGTGCTGACCAGGATGCCGTTGTACTCGGCGACGTCCGAGGAAATCGAGTCGGCGTCTGGATCGGGGGTGTAGATGATGTCGTTATTGGCCATGGGGCTCGCCTTGCAACGGAAGGAAAGCGGCAAGCCTACGCGAGCGCGCCGGGCAGGTCGAGGCGGGTACTGGTCGCGGGCATTTGAAATGCACGGCCAGCCCCGGCAGAATCGCGCCCCGACCCGGCCGTAGGCGCCGGGCCTAGGTTGTGAGAGAGGCAGCAGTTGAACGAACACAGATTGTCCGCGCGCCTGGAGCGCGTGGCGGCCCATGTCCCGGCGGGCGCGCGCCTGGCCGATATCGGCTCGGACCACGGCTACCTGCCGGTGGCGCTGGTGCGCCGTGGGGCGATCAGCGCCGCGGTGGCCGGCGAGGTGGCGTTGACGCCGTTTCTTTCGGCCCAGCGCACCGTGCGTGACAACGGCCTCGAGGCGCAGGTCAGCGTGCGTCACGCCGATGGCCTGGCGGCGATCGCGGCGCAGGATGGCATCACCGCGGTCAGTGTCTGCGGCATGGGCGGCGAGACCATCTGCGCCATCCTCGAGGCGGGCAAGGCGTATCTCAGCGGCCAGGAGCGCCTGATCCTGCAACCCAACGGCGGCGAGCAGCCGCTGCGTCAGTGGTTGATGGACAACGGCTATCGGATCCTGGTCGAGGAAGTGCTGCGCGAGAACCGCTTCGACTACGAAATCATCGTTGCCGAGCGCAGCGAGGCGGTGCGCTACAGCGCCGAGCAGCTGTACTTCGGTCCGTTGCTGATGGCGGCGCGCAGCCCAGCGTTCCTGGTCAAGTGGCGGCGCATGCTGCGCCAGAAGCAGCAGACCCTGGAAAATTTCGCCCGAGCACGGCAGGCGGTACCGGAGCAGAAGGTGCGGGAAATGACCCAGCAGGCCCGCTGGATCAGCGAGCTGCTGGGCTGATTGCGCGCGGCGCCTGGCAAGCCGGCTACCATGGAACAAACCGTTAACGCTGTGGGAGCGGCCTTGCGTCGCGAAAGGGCTGCGCAGCAGCCCCAGCAATTTCGATGAGGGCTCGGAATCTAGGGCCGCTACGCGCCCCTTTCGCGACGCAAGGCCGCTCCCACAGGGCATGGTTCCCTGCGCGACAGCACGGCGGTCAGCACGGATCCGCCAGCGCCGCCGGCACCTTGAGCACCAGCAACCCACCCAGCATGATCGCCACCGCCAGCACCTGCAGGGCCAGCCCTGGGCTTGCGGCGGTATCGCGCATCCAGCCGATCAGGTAAGGCGCCAGGAACGCCGCGATGCTGCCGAACGAACTGATCATGGCAATCCCGGTGACCTGGGCAGTGCCCGCCAGGAACGCCGGCGGCAGTTGCCAGAACATCGGCAGGGCCGCGCTGGCACCCATGCCGGCGACCACCAGCCCAGCCATCACCAGCAACGGGCTACCAGGTACCAGGCCCGCCAAAGCGATGCCGGCGGCGGCCATCAGCAACGGCACGCACAGGTGCCAACGGCGCTCAGCCAGGCGATCGGACGAGCGCCCGCAGGCCAGCATGAACAGGCAACCGGCCAGGTAGGGAATGGCGCTGAGCAGGCCGACTTGGCCGTCGCTGCCGATACCGGCGCCATGGATCAGGCTGGGCATCCAGAACGCCAGGGTGTTGACCGCCAGCATCACCGCGAAATACACCGCCACCAGCAACCACACATGGGCATCGCTGCACAGCCCGCGCCAGGACGTGACCGGCTTGCGGCGCTCTTCGCCGGCCATTTCCGTGCGCAGGGCGTGCTTTTGCGCGTCGCTCAGCCAGCTCACCTGCTCGAAGCTGTCCGGCAGTGCCTTGAGTACCACCAGGCCGAGCAGGACCACCGGCATGCCCTCGATCAAGAACATCCACTGCCAGCCGCGCAACGCGCCGTGGTCATGCATGGCCTGCAGGATAGCGCCGGACAACGGCCCGCCGAGCACCCCGGCCAGCGGCACGGCAATGGCGAACAGCGCGGTGACCTGGGCCCGGCGCCGGGCGGGGTACCAACGGTTGAGCACCACCAGGATGCCGGGGAAAAAGCCCGCTTCGGCCACCCCCAGCAAAAAGCGCAGGACATAGAACCCGGCGGCGCCCTCGACGCTCATCATGGCGCTGGACAGCAGCCCCCAGGTGATCATCAGCGTGGCGATCCAGCGGCGTGGCCCAACCCGTTCCAGGGCCAGGTTGCTGGGCACCCCGAACAGCGCGTAGGCGATGAAGAACAGCCCGGCGCCAAGGCCGTAGACGGTATCGGAAAAGCCCAGGTCGGCGCTCATCTGCATCTTGGCGAAGCCGATGTTGATGCGGTCCAGGTGGGCGAACAGGTAGCACACCAGCAAAAGCGGCATCAGCCGCCAGGTGACACGGGCGTGGGTGCTGGGCGAGGCGGGGGCGCAGGGCGCGGCGGGGTTATCGGTCGGGTTCATGGTCCGGGCTGTTCTTGTTGTTGTCCCGGAAGATCATGCGCTGTGGCGAGGGCAGGGCAAATGCACTTTCAGTACGTTGGCTGGTATTTTTCCCGCAGCTCACTGCTGCGAGCAGTTGCCCATTTCGCGGTAGTCGACTTCGCGGGTCTGGCCCTGGCGGTCGATGTAGACCATGTGCGCGGTGCCTATCTGGCAGTCGGCGGCGTTGCTCGCCGGGGTGATGGAGATGACCTTGGCCACGTCGAGCGGCATGCCGTATTCGTAGGTTTGGGCGTCAGTGGCGGCCAAGGCGCCGAACGAAGCCAGCGAAGTGCAAAGGGCGATGAAGGCGAGTGAAGATTTCATGAGCAGCTCCTGTTTGTGAAACATGCCTCATGATCCATTCATTTACGTTTCACAATAAATGGGCTATCCCGTGATAGATTCATGCTCATTACGTATGAATGAGGCATCAGCTCATGGATATGCTGCATGCAATGCGCACCTTTGCCCGGGTGGTGGAGTGCGGCAGCTTCGCGGCGGCGGCCAGCGCCCTGGACATCTCGGCGGCGCAGGTATCGCGGATCGTTGCCGAACTGGAGAACCAGTTGCAGACCCGCCTGTTGCACCGCACCACCCGACGCCTGCGCATGAGCGAGGCGGGCGAGCGCTTCCTGGAGCGTGCGCGACAGATCATGCTGCTCACCGAGGAAGCCATGGACGAGGCCCGTGGCGCCCACCTGACCCCGCGTGGGCGCTTGCGCATCCATTGCACCCACGGCCTGGGGTTGTTGATGATGCCTTTGGTGGCGCGCTACAACGCGACCTGCCCGGAGGTGGTCATGGAGCTGACACTGTCCCAGCGCAACCCCGACCCGCTGGCCGAAGGGCATGATGTGGTGATCGCCATCGGCCAGGGCCTGCCGGACTCGCAACTGATCGCCATCCCCTTGGGCAGCATCCACAGCATTCTGTGCGCCTCGCCCGACTACCTCGAGCGCCAGGGCGTGCCGCAGCGCCCCGAAGACCTGCACGGGCATGTCTGCCTGCGCACGGTCGACCCGTTGTTCGAGGAGGACTGGTCGTTCGAAGGCAGCCCGCAGGATTGCGTGATCGTGCCCCAGGACACCTTCCTGACCAATGTCGCCGACGCGATGCTCAAGGCCACGGAGCTGGGCATGGGGATCGGGCTGCTGCCTTATTATTCGGCGAGCCTGGCGATGGAAGAAGGGCGCCTGCTACGTTTGTTGGCCCCGCATCGGCTACGCCAGCGCGAGATCTATGCGATCTACCCGTCGCGGCATTACCTGGATGCCAAGGTGCGCACCTGGCTGGATTATCTCAAGGCGCAGTTGCCGTTGCTGTTTGCCGAGCACGAGCGGGTGGTGGAGCAGGCGCGGTATTGGCGTTGAGGGGACCTGATGCTGCCATTGCCGCAGGCGCCGGCAAGGCCGGCGCCTGCGGCAATGGCCTCAAGCCTTAGCGGCTGTCCTGGTCCTCGGCGGTACCTCCCGACGCCCCGGCGCCACTGCCGGTTGCCTCGCCGGTGCTGTTCGAGCCTCCCGCGGCGCCGTCGGCGGCATCCGAACCGCTGCCGGTATCGCTGCTGTCATTGCTGCGGCTGCCGCCGGGATCGTTCACGCTGCTGCCTTCACCGGCCGTCTTGCCCTTGGGCTGATCGCCCGATGACTGGCCACTGTGGCCAGCGCTGCCGTGCATGTCGGTGGCGGCGAAACTGACGGCCGATGCCAGGCCCAGGGTCAGGGCCAGCAGGACGGCGAGGGGGCGGTTACGGACCATGATGCGTCTCCTGTGGGATGAACTGTCATGGCTTTGGCCACCGGTG
This sequence comes from Pseudomonas sp. VA159-2, assembly GCF_024126635.1. Classification (NCBI taxonomy): domain Bacteria; kingdom Pseudomonadati; phylum Pseudomonadota; class Gammaproteobacteria; order Pseudomonadales; family Pseudomonadaceae; genus Pseudomonas; species Pseudomonas sp. VA159-2. The sequence continues at coordinate 21,260 of NZ_JAMYBV010000015.1, forward strand.
CCGGTCCGAGGTGCCCGCGGCGCGACGACCGGTCACGAACAGGGCCGCGCAGCGGCCCTTGGCGGATTCAGCCGAGGTCGGGCCGAGGGTTCGCAGGCGCGGCCGCCATCGCATCCAGGGTCGGATGCTCCTGGGCCGCGTGCATCAGGTCCTCGGTGACCCGCAGCTCGGCACCGGTCGGCGAGAAGGTCGCGGTCGGCGCGAACGGTGCCGGGTGCTCCGGGGCCGGGCGCTTGCCGCGGCGCCACAGGAAGAACGCGACCATGGCCAGGTTGATCACCGCGAAGGCCCAGAACAGCCCGACCTCGCCGTAGGAGGTCATCATCGGCGAAATGGCCAGTGGCGCCAGCGCCGAACCCAGCGAGTTGATCAGCAGCAGGCCCTGGATCATCGGCACCAGCGCATCGGCCGGGGCCCGGTCGGCGGCGCTGCTGACCGCCACCGGGTACAGCGCGAACACGCCACCACCGAGCAGGAACAGCAGGGCCGGCAGCAGCAGGGTGTCGGCCGGCAGCAGCACGATCAGCAGCGACAGCACGGTACACAGCGCCGCCAGGGCGATCAGCACGGTCTGCCGGTCCTTGCGGTCGGACCAGCGGCCCACCGGGTACTGCAACAGCATGGCACCGAGGATCACCCAGGCCATCATCCCGCCGACCTCGCCCACATCCATGCCGATGCGCTGCAGGTACAGCGGCAGCAGGGTGTAGATCGCGGCAATGGCCACGCCGGAACCAAAGCAGCCGACCAGCCCGGTCGGCGCCACGCCCAGCAACTGGCGCGGCTTGAGCGGCTCGACCTGGTCCAGCAGCGGCGATACCCGCGGCAGGATCACGATCGGCAGCACCGACAGCGTGGCCAGCATGCCGGCGAGCATGAACGGCGCGGTGTCACCCAGGCGGGTGATCTCGCCCAGGCCGGCCTGGGCGATCACCCCCGCGCCGTAGAAGGTGATCATGTACAGCGCCAGCAGGCGACCGCGGATCTTGGCGTCGCCGGCCAGCAGCAGCCAGCTCTCGATGACCAGGAACACGCCGACGGCGGCCCAGCCGTTGATCAGGCGCAGCACCGACCACCAGGTGGTGTCGTAGAACAGCCCTTGCAGCAGGATGGTCGCGCCGATCAGCGCGGCGAAGCTGCTGTAGGCGCGGATATGGCCGATGCGCAGGATCAACCGGTCGTTGAACACTGCGCCCAGGGTCAGGCCGATGAAGTAGGTCGAGGAGACGATACCGATGGTGGTCGCCGATTCGCCGGCGGCGCCCAGGCGCAGGGTGGTCAGGGATGACAGGAAGCCATTGCCCAGGGCAATGATGAACAAGCCGAGCAGGGGCGCCAGCGCCATCGCCAGCAAACGCGCAGACATACGTACCTCAAGTTGGAACACGCGGATATACGCCGTGTCGGCGCGCGAGCGCTGCGCGTGGGCAGGAGGCGCAAGGCCGGGGGCGACGGGAAAAGGAGGCGGGATTTTACGGTGTGTGGCGGATTTGCCAAGGGGGAGGTGCCTGCGACGAGAGGCCGCAGGGGGCGGGATTTACAGCCCCCCCCTATTTCAGTTGAGCAACAACCGCTCATGCACCCAGCCCCGCTCGGTCAGCACCATGCTGCGGGTTTCCTCCAAGGGCTGCTCAGCACTGGCCAGTGCCTGGCCAAGCCCGGCGATTCCCGCCTGCACCGCGCGATCGGCGGCCCAGCTCGGCAGGTCGGTCACCCGGTAGCTGTAGGTGACCTGTGCCTGGGTCCGCCCCTGGTGCTCGCTGGGTTCACTGAAGCCCTTGATGGCGGTGACCTCGGCCTTGCCAAAGCACAACCCACCCAGGCTGCCAGCCTTGTCCTGGCGCACATCGGCCTTGTAGTAGCGGCGGCCCTCGTCGGTGAGCTCATAGGCATAGTAGATATCGGTTCGCGCCGGTTGCCACAGGCGCTCGGGCACTTCGGTGCGGCTGATCTCGCGCTCGCTGACCACCCCGACCTGGGCCAGGGCATGCAGGGCCTGGTTGGTCCCCTCGACATCGAAATCGCGGGTGCGGGTAGGAAAAGCGCTGATCACGAAACAGTAGGGGTACTGGGTATCGAGGTAGGCCTGGGCGGCCTGGCGTAGGTCGGCTTCGTTGGGCTGCTGGCCGCCCGAGCAGCCGGCCAAGGTTGCCAGCAGTGCCAGCGCTATGAGCTTCCTGTCCATGGTAAGGCTTCCTTGAATGTACGACGCCAGGATTAAAACCCGCGTTGCAGAGCTCCCGCAATCGTGGCAAGACGACATGTCGGCGCGGTTGTGCGGCGGTTGGCAAAGCACCCATGCACCGCGGCGGCGGCTTGCCCGGCAATTTGCCAACGCTCATCCATACTCCTGTGATTCGCCCCGGTGCCACCGGGGACCGTCAACGAGGAGCAGGCGATGGCCAAGGCCGGGGGTAGCAAACGCAAGCACGACAACGCATCGGAAAAACTCGGGCGCAAGCATTACGAGGCGCAGCTCAAGCGCCTGCACGTGGAACTGGTCAAGCTCCAGCAGTGGGTAGTGGCCAAGGGCCTTAAGGTGTGCATCGTCTTCGAGGGCCGCGACGGTGCCGGCAAGGGCGGCACGATCAAGGCCATTACCGAGCGGGTCAGCCCACGGGTGTTCCGCGTGGTGGCGCTGCCGGCGCCCACCGACCGGGAAAAGACCCAGATGTACGCCCAGCGCTACCTGACCCACCTGCCGGCCGCCGGCGAGGTGGTGATCTTCGACCGCAGCTGGTACAACCGCGCCGGGGTCGAGCGGGTGATGGGCTTTTGCAGCGACGAGCAGGCGCACAAGTTCCTCACCGTGGTGCCGATGTTCGAGCGGATGATGGTCGAGTCGGGGATCATCCTCATCAAGTACTGGCTCGAAGTCAGCGCCGAGGAGCAGACCAGGCGCCTGCAGGACCGCATCAACGACGGGCGCAAGCTGTGGAAGCTGTCACCGATGGACGTCAAGTCCTATAACCGCTGGGACGACTACACCCGCGCCCGCGACGACATGTTCGCCGCCTCCGACTCTTCCTGGGCCCCCTGGTACATGGCGCGCTCCGAAGACAAGCGCAAGGCGCGGCTGAACATCATCAGCCACCTGTTGCAGCAGATCCCCTACAAGGACCTGCGCCACGAACACAAGGTGGTGCTGCCCAAGCGCGGCAAGATCGGCAAGTACCAGGCCCAGCCTTACCCGTTCAAGATGGTCGCCGAGCGGTTTTGAATCATGGAGAGTGGGCCTTGGTGCATGCGCTGATCTGGCGTTCGGCAGACCCGGAATACTCAAAGGCCGGCGCGCCATCGGTGACGCGGTATTCGAATGGCGGTCATGCGGATGGTCCTTATTCGGCAACCACGCCTTGATGGGTATCGATACTCACCACCACCGACATCCCCGGCCTCAGGTGCCGGGCATCGGCCTGCCCGGCGTCGACGGTGATGCGCACCGGGATGCGCTGGGCGATCTTGACGAAGTTGCCGGTGGCGTTGTCGCCTTGCAGCAAGGCGAACTCGGAACCGGTGGCCGGCGAGATCTGCTGCACATGGCCACGCAGCTTCAAGTGGTTGAGCGCATCGACGGTGAAGGTCGCCTGCTGGCCGACGCGCACGTTGGCCATTTGCGTCTCCTTCATGTTGGCGATCACCCACAGGGTATCGGGCACCAGCGCCATCAACTGCGCGCCTGGGTTGACGTAGGCGCCCAGGCGAGTGCCGATCTGGCCGAGCTGGCCGTCGCGCGGGGCCTTGACCCGGGTGTTGTCGAGGTCGATGCGGGCCAGCTCGACGGCGGCCTTGGCGTTCTCCACCGAAGCCTGCAGGGCGGCGCGGTTGACGATCACCGTCTCGCGGTCCTGGCGGGCGATCTCCAGTGCCGCCTTGGCCTGGGCCAGGCTGGCGATGGCGGCGGCCTGGCTGGCGCGGCTGAGGTCGAGCTCGCGGCGCGACACCGAGCCGTCGCTGACCAGCGCCTGGTTGCGCTGCAGGTCGGCGCGGGCCTTGTCGGCCTGGGCCGCGGCATCGGTTATCGCCGCCTGGCGCTGGGCGATGGTGGCCTCGGCGCTGTTGCGTTGCTGCAGGTTGTTGGCCAGCGCCGCCTGCTGCTGCTTGAGCTGGGTAATGGCCTGGGCCAGGCGCTGGGTGTAGATGCGGTCATCCAGGCGTACCAGCAGGTCGCCTTGCTTGACGAACTGGAAGTCATGCACCGGCACCTCGACGATATAGCCCCCCAGCTGCGGGCCGATGATCGTCACCTGGCCGCGTACCAGGGCATTCTCGGTGCTCTCGATGGCACTGCTGAACGGCGGCAGGCGCCAGGCGTAGAGCACCAGCAGGATGCCGGCCAGGGCCACGGCGGCGAAGCTCAGCGACGACAGCAGGCGTACCCTGCGGGTGCGCGCCGGGCTGCTCGGCTCGCTGGGTGGCGCGCTGCCCTCTGGGGTTTCGGCGATGGCGGTGGTGGTGGTCGTGGGCGTTTCCTGGGTCATCGGGTCGGGGCACCGCGGGTGGCGTTGAGGTAGCGCAGGTATAGGCTGCGGATGAAGATCCAGATCATGGTCAGGATAGCGATCACGCCGATCAGCATGAACACATCGTTGTAGGCCAGCACGTTGGCCTCGCGGGTTGCCGCGTTGGCCAGCAGGCGCATGCCCACCTCGTTGCGCAGCGCCGGGTCGACGATGACCCCGGCGTAGCTGGCGCCGCCACCCTGGATCCGTGCGCCGACCAGCGGTTCAAGGCTGCTGAGCTGGTCGACCAGGGTGCTGGAATGGAACTTCTCGCGCAGGGTCTGGAAGGTGCCCAGCAACGCCGAGCCGATCAGGCCGCCGAGGTTGTTGCAGATCCCGAACAGCACCGAAAAGCTCACCAGGTTGCGCGGGTTGGCGCGCACATGGCTGATGCCCAGGGCCATCGACGGGCCGAAGAAGAAGGTGCTGCCGAAGGCCAGCAGGAATTGGCTCAGGTACATCTGCGCCGGGCGGGTGAGGTTGCTCGAGCTGCTGTCCATGAAGGCGCCGGTGGCCATCGCCGCCAGCGAGACAAACAGTGGCAGCACCAGGTGGGCGGGGTTGATGGTCAGGGCGCTGCTGGCCAGCCCGGCGATAGCCCCCAGCAGCATGATCGCGTACAGCGTGCGCATCTGCTCGCTGCTCATGTTCAGTGCCTGCAGAAAACCCACCGCGCCGGTGGATTGCTCGGAGGTGACCATGCGGATCAGGATCACGCACAGGGCCAGGCGGATGATCGCGCCGCTGCCCAGCCAGCGGGTCATCAACAGGGGGTTGCTGCGGTTGTGCTCGATGGCCAGCCCCGAGAAGATCAAGGCGATGGCCGCCGCCAGCGCCACGCCGATCCACGGCGCATCCTGCCACCAGTCGATGCGCCCGAGCGACAGCGCCGCGCAGAGCAGGGCGGTGCCGCTGGCCATCAGGGTGAAGGTCAGGAAGTCCAGCGGCTCGAAGGTCTTGAAGCGGTCGCCCGGCGGCAGCTTGAGCAGCAGCACGCAACCCAGCGCCGCCAGCGCCAGGCCCAATTCGAACAGGTACAACCCGCGCCATTCGGCGATCTGCAGCAGGTCCTCGGAGAAGATCCGCGCCAACGGCACCGCCAGTTGCGAGGCGCCCAGGCCCAGCACCATGGCCTTGAGCCGCCACTGGGCGGGGAAGGCCTGGATCATGTAGTACAGCCCCAGCGAACTGAGCGCGGCGCCGACCATGCCGTGGGCGGCGCGCACGGCGATGGCCGAGTTGAGGTCGTTGACGAACAGGTGGGCGAAGGTGACCAGGGCATAGAGCACCAGGAACACCTCGGTGAAGGCGCGCAGGCCGAATTGCTGGCGGAACTTCACCAGCAGCAGGTTCATCGACACGTTGGTCATCACGAAGGCGGCCGGCAGCCAGGCCATCTCGGCGCTGGTGGCGCCCAGGGCGCCTTGCAGGAACGGCAGGTTGGCCACCACCAGCGCGTTGCCCAGGCCACCGGTGATGGCCACCAGCAGGCCGACCACGCCGTAGGCCAGGCGCTTGGCCGGCGCGTGCAGGGGCGTGGAAGGCGAACCGGGCAGGCTGGGCTTTTCGTGCGGCAGCCACTGGCGAGGGGCGTATTTATCCATCGGGTTGTCCGTTACCGCGGGTCAGCTGACTTTACGTGAGAGGCGGGGCCTTGGATACCGCGGCTCACAGGGCGAGCGACAGGCGCATGGCGCAGCGGTTGTGCAGGCCGTGGGCGAGTTCCGCGGCCAGCACGGCTGAAAGGCGCGCGTCGAGTTGCCCCACCGACAACGGCACGAAGCCGTAGCGCTGGTAGAACGGGGCGTTCCACGGCACCTCGGCGAAGGTGGTCAGGGTCAGGCAGCGCTGGCCGTGCTGGCGGGCGGAGGCGCTGGCCCGGTCGAGCAAGCGCCGCCCCAGGCCATGGCCCTGGGCCTGGAGCCCGACCGACAGCTCGTCGATGTGCAGGGCGTCGCCTGCGACCGTCGCGCAGAGAAAACCCACCGGGGTGTCGTACTCATCCACCGCGACCCAGCTGCTGGCGGCGCTGACGTACGCCAGGTGGTCGGCTTCAGTCATGACGGCGCCGTCGGCCAGCCAGGCCAGGGCCGGTAGTTGCCGGAAGGCCTGGGCGGCCGAACGCTCGAGGGCCGGCAGCAGGGCGACGTCGCGGGCGAGGGTGGGGCGAATGCGCATGGTAAAGGCCTGGCGTTTTGAGCGTTGAGGGTGGGGGCCAGCGTGCTGGCGAGCCAGGCAACAGCGTGGATGGCACCGGCTACACCGGTGTTCGCCGGCAAGGGGTCGAGTTTGCCAGATCCTCCTGCAAAGGTGTTGCAAAGAGACTGTTATAACGTAACATTATAGATCTTCCTTTTGCCCAGGACCGCCCCCGTGATCCGCAAGAACCCCTCCGGCCACCTCCCCGAAATCGCCGAGTCGGCCTACATCGACCACACCGCCATCATCTGCGGCAAGGTGATCATCCACGACAACGTGTTCGTCGGCCCTTACGCAGTGATCCGCGCCGACGAGGTGGACGCCAGTGGCGACATGCAGCCGATCGTCATCGGCGCCAACTCCAACATCCAGGATGGCGTGGTGATCCATTCCAAGTCCGGCGCCGCGGTGCGCATCGGTCAGTACAGCTCCATTGCCCATCGCTCCATCGTGCATGGCCCCTGCGAGGTGGGCGACCGGGTGTTCATCGGCTTCAACAGCGTGCTGTTCAACTGCAAGGTCGGCGACGGCAGCGTGGTGCGACACAACTCGGTGGTCGACGGCCGCGACCTGCCGCCGCGCTTCTACGTGCCACCCACCGAGCACATCGGCCCGCACACCGACCTGGCCAGCTACCCGCCGGTCAGCGTGTCGGCTTCGGAGTTCTCCGAGGACGTGGCGCGCACCAACATCGACCTGGTGCAGGGCTACAAGGCCCTGCAGAACGAGTTCTGACGATGAACAACTTGTTGGTGCGCAACGCCCGGCTGGTCAATGAGGGGCGCGAGTTCGAAGCCGACCTGCTGGTGCGCCATGGCCGCATCGAGCGGATCGCCAGCAGCCTCGATAACGTGCAGGCGGCGTTGGAGCTCGATGCCGCGGGTGCCTGGCTGTTGCCGGGGATGATCGATGACCAGGTGCATTTCCGTGAGCCCGGCGCGCCGCACAAAGGCAGCATCGCCAGCGAGTCGCGGGCGGCGGTGGCTGGCGGGATCACCAGTTTCATGGACATGCCCAACACCCAGCCGGCGACCCTGACCCTCGAGGCCCTGGCCGACAAGCAGCGACGCGCTGCCGCCGGCTCCCGGGCCAACTACGCTTTCCACTTTGGCGTCAGCCACGACAACCTCGACACCATCGCCGCCCTCGACCCCTGCGCGGTGGCCGGGATCAAGGTGTTCATGGGCGCCTCCACCGGCAACCTGCTGGTGGACGACCCGCAGGTGCTGGAGAAGCTGTTCATCTATGCGCCGACCCTTGTCCTGGCCCATTGCGAGCACACCCCGAGCATCCTCGAGAACGAGCGCTGGTGGCGCAGCCGCCATGGCGAGTTCATCCCGCCGGCGGCGCACCCGCTGATCCGCGATGCCGAGGCCTGCTACCGCTCCTCCAGCCTGGCGGTGGCGTTGGCCCGACGCTTCGGCACGCGCCTGCACGTGCTGCACCTGACCACCGCGCGGGAGCTTGCGTTGTTCCAGCCTGGGCCGGTGGCCGGCAAGCGCATCACCGCCGAGGTGTGCCTGCATCACCTGCTGTTCGACGACAGCGACTACGCCACCCTGGGACACCTGATCAAGTGCAACCCGGCGATCAAGACCGCCAGCGACCGCGACGCCCTGCGCCGGGCCCTGGCCAGCGACGTGATCGACGTGATCGGTACCGACCATGCGCCGCACACCCTGGAGGAAAAACGCCGGGCCTACAGCCGCGCGCCGGCCGGCCTGCCGCTGGTGCAGCATGCGCTGCCGGCGGCGCTGGAGCTGGTCAGCGAAGGGCTGTTGAGCATGGCCCAGGTGGTACGCAAGACCAGCCACGCGGTGGCCGAGCTGTTCGCCATTCGCCAGCGGGGTTTTCTGCGCGAGGGCTACTGGGCCGATTTCGCCCTGGTCGAGCGCCTGGCCACACCGCGCCCGGCCGCCGCCGACCCGGTGCTGGCGCGCTGCGGCTGGAGCCCATTCCAGCAGCGCAGTTTTCACCACCTGGTGCGCAGCACGGTGGTGTCGGGGCAACTGGCCTGGCACCAAGGACGGGTGCGTGATCAATGCCAGGGCCTGCCTTTGATGTTCGACCGCTGACAGCGTGGGGCTGCGTCGCAGCCCTGTGGGAGCGGGCTTGCCCCGCGACAAGGCGTTTGGCGCCTGGCTTTTTTGGATGTATCCCATGACTGAAGAACAACTGCTGCAACAACCCGCCACCGCCTACATGAACGAACCCCAGCGGCAATTCTTCCGCAACCTGCTGCTGGCCCAGCGCGCCGAGTTGCAGGTGCGCATCGAGCAAGAGTTGCGTGCCCTGCGCGAACAAGAGGTGCACAGCGACCCTGCCGACATCGGCAGCGCCGAGGCCGAGCGCCACTGGCAACTGCGCACCCTGGAGCGGGAAAAGAAACTGCTGGACAAGATCGACCAGGCCCTGGAGCGCCTGGCCCGCGGCGACTACGGCTGGTGCGCCGAGACCGGCGAGCCGATCGGTCTGCGCCGCCTGTTGCTGCGGCCCACCGCCACCCTGTGCATCGAGGCCAAGGAGCGTCAGGAGTTGCGTGAGCGGCACCTGCGCGACGATGGCTAGTCGGCGTTCAACCCCTGGGCCTGGAGCTGCCAGCGTACCGAGCTGACGCCTTTCTCCAGGCTCACCCGGCCGACCAGGCGTTCCAGCTGGGTGGGCGCCTGCGCGGTGCCGAGCAGTTCGGCGCGCACTTCCAGGCGTGTCGGATCGGCCAGGTCCTCGCTGTGCAGCGATTGCAGGCGCAGCCCAGGGTCGCTCAGGCTGTGCAGCATCAGGCTGCGGACCTGGATCTCGTCCTCGGCGCGGCAGACGATGCGCACCTCGAAGCGCTGCTCGACCTCGCTGGCCGGCAGCACCTCCTGGCGGTCCAGGCGCTGGGCCAGGTCGCGCAGCAGGATATTTGCGCACAACACCACCAGGCTGCCCAGGCTGGCCTCGAGCAGCAGGCCGAGGCTGCACAGCACACCGACCGCAGCGGTGCACCAGAGGGTCGCGGCGGTGTTCAGGCCGCGCACGTTGAAGCCGTCGCGCATGATCACGCCGCCGCCAAGAAAACCGATGCCCGATACCACATAGGCGGCGATGCGCGAGGCATCGGTAGGGGCCATGCCCGGCACGGCCTGGGTCATCAGCACGAACAGGCAGGCGCCGGTACTGACCAGCGCGTTGGTGCGCAGGCCGGTCAGGCGCTGGCGCAGTTGGCGCTCGGCGCCGATCAGCGCGCCGAGCAGCAGGGCCACGCTCACGCGCAGCAGAAAGACTTTCCAATCCATAGCGAACCTCGTTCCACGGGCGAATACCCGTTCAGGCGCCAACCTTGCGGCGGCGCGATTGAAAGCAACGAATGCGCAGGACCACCGACCCGGCCCGGCAGCGGGCAAGGTGTGGGGAAACAGGGGGAAGCACCGGCCGCCAAGGGCCGGGGAACCACCGTCTACCGTGGGCGGCGAGACAGTGGCAGGGACGCTGCCGGACTAGCTCGCCGTGTGGGCCTGTCGCAATCGACTGGGGCTACTGTCCAATGCAGGGGTCTCCTGTGAGGGGATGCTTGAGTGCGCGGCGGACCATACGCCTCGACCCGCCCCGGGTCAAGGCGTGGCACATGACGATTGTGTTACGCCAGGCGCTGGCAGACGTAGGCCTGGGTCTGGTAGGGGAAGGCGATGTGCTCGCGGCCCTTGAGGTCGGGGTGGCTGTCGATCAGCGCCTGCAGCTGGCCCATGAGCTGGTCCTGTTCGGCCTGGGGCAGGGCGGCAATGAAGCTCACCGAGCGCAGCCGTTCGAGGATCACCGCCTGCGGGCTGCCTGGGTGCACATGGGGCAGGGTGGTCAACTGCGGCGCGCTGAACCAACGGCCATCGAAGGCAGCGCGCCAGCGCCCGTTGTGAAAGCGTGGGGTATCACCCTCGTAGGGGGTGATGATCGCGGTGATGCGCGCCACCCAGTCCACCGATTCGTCGCGTACATTCCACACCAGCCCCAGGCGGCCACCGGGGGCCAGCACCCGATGCATCTCGGCCAGGGCGTCGCTGCTGGCGAACCAGTGGAAGGCCTGGGCACACACCAGCACCTGCTGGCTGGCGTCGGCCAGGGGGATGTGCTGGGCGCTGCCGTCGAGCACCGGCACGCCCGGCAGGTGCGCGGCGAATTGCCCGCGCATTGCCGCCACCGGCTCGACGGCCGTCAGCTGCGGCGCAAGGGTACTGAGCAGGCGGGTGAACTTGCCGGTGCCGGCGCCCAGGTCCAGCACCGGGGTGCCGCGGGCGATGCCCAGGGTGTCGCGCAACCAGCCCTGCAGGGCGACGGGATAGTCCGGCCGGCCTTGCTCATAGTTGCCCGAGTAGCGGGTATAGCCGGTACTGGCCGCGGCGTGTACATCCTTCATCGAAAGCCCCTCCGATTGACCTGCCGGCAATGGTACCCTTGCGCCTTTCGTTGCCAACCCCCGGATCGTCTGATGCTGTTCAATCTTGCCGTGCTGTTCGGCACCCTGGTGGCCATGGAGGGCGTCGGTACGCTGGCCCACAAGTACGTCATGCATGGCTGGGGCTGGTGGCTGCACCGCTCGCACCACGAGCCGCAGTTGGGAATGCTGGAGACCAACGACCTGTACCTGGTGGCCCTGGGCCTGATCGCCCTGGCCCTGGTAGCGCTGGGCAAGGCCGGGCACGCGCCGCTGCAGTGGGTGGGCGCCGGGGTGGCCGGCTATGGGGTGGCCTATGTGCTGGCCCATGACGGTTTGTTCCACCGCCATTGGCCGCGGGCGCCGAAGCCGGTCAATCGGTATCTGAAGCGGCTGTACCGGGCACATCGGTTGCACCATGCGGTCAAAGGGCGCCAGGGCAGCGTGTCGTTCGGCTTCTTCTATGCGCCGCCATTGCGGGTGTTGAAAGGGCAGCTGAAACGACGGCGCATCAGCCGAGCGGTTCGCTGACCACGCGCTCGGCACGTTGCCCACGGCTGACCCACCAGCCAAACCCGGCCGCGGTGAAGAACATGATCAAGCTGTAGATCGCCGCCGGCACTGCCATGGTCGCGTTGTTGAGCAGCGATGGGCTCAGCGCCAGGGCGATGGCCAGGGTGCCGTTGTGGATGCCGATCTCCATGCCGATGGCGATCGCCTGGCGCCTGGGAATGTTCAGCAGCCGCGGCACCCAGTAGCCCACTCCCAGGCTGAGCAGGTTGAACAGCAGCGCGGCGCCGCCAACGATCGGCGCGTAGTCGACCACCGTCTGCCAGTCCTTGGCCAGCGCCAGGACGATGGTGAAGGCCAGGAACAGCGCCGCCACCAGTTTCATCGGTTTTTCCATGCGCGCGGCAAAGCCTGGCGCCCAGTGGCGGATCAGCATGCCCAGGGCCACCGGCAGCAGGACGATGGCGAACACCTGCATGACCTTGGCGAACTGCAGCGGGATGGCCTGGTCGGAGGCCATGAACCAGCTCAACGACAGGTTGACCAGCAGCGGCATGGTCAGGATGGCGATCAACGAGTTGACTGCGGTGAGGGTGATGTTCAGCGCCACGTCGCCATGGGCCAGGTGGCTGAACAGGTTGGCGGTGGTGCCGCCCGGCGAGGCGGCCAGCAGCATCAGGCCCACCGCCAGCGCCGCCTCCAGGCCCAGGCCATTGGCGATCAGGAAGCACACCAGCGGCAGCAGCACAATCTGGCAGGCCAGGCCAATGAGCACCGGCTTGGGGTACTTCACCACCCGGGCGAAGTCGGCCAGGGTCAGCGACAGGCCCAGGCCCAGCATGATGATGCCCAGGGCGAGGGGCAGGACGGCGGTCAGCAGAGGCGAGGCGGTCATGGGTGGGCTCTCGGGCGAAGGATTCGACGAGTGTAGGCGTCCCCTGAACGATAGCTAATCGCAACAGGCCAGCATTGGTAACCGTTTGTTACCAGGGCCCTGGCCTGCAACGCGTTGCGGTCAGGCGCCTAGCGCAGTAGCATTCGCGCTTTTGCCGAGGATTAGCCTGTCATGCCGTTCCAGCAAGGTCTGCTTGCCACCCCGGTGCCGGCCCATGCCCGCCACCTGTTCTTTGCCCTGGATTCGCACGAGGCCTTGCCTGGGGTACTCGACCAGTTGATCGCCCAGGTCGATGGCCAGAACCTGATCCTCGCCATCGGCGCTCCCCTGGTCAAAGCCTTGGGCCGCGAAGTGCCGGGGCTGCGCAGCTTCCCGCAACTGGATGCGGTGGTGGAGAACCCGGCCACCCAGCACGCCTTGTGGCTGTGGTTGCGCGGCGAGGAACGCGGCGATCTGTTCCTGCGCGGCGAAGCCTTGCGCCAGTTGCTGGCCCCGGCGCTGCGCCTGGTCGACAGCGTCGACGGTTTCCTGCACCGCGGCGGCCATGACCTGACCGGTTACGAAGACGGCACCGAGAACCCGGTGGACGAAGACGCCGTGGCCGCCGCCATCGTGCCGGGCGACGCCCCGGGCCTGGCCGGCTCCAGCTTTGCGGCTTTCCAGCTGTGGAAGCATGACCTGAACTACTTCAAGTCGCTGCCCCAGGCGGAGCAGGACAACATCATCGGCCGCCGCCTGAGCGACAACGAAGAACTCGATGACGCGCCAGCGTCGGCCCACGTCAAGCGCACCGCCCAGGAAAGCTTCGCCCCCGAGGCGTTCGTGGTGCGCCGCTCGGTGGCCTGGGCCGACGAGCGCGGCGCGGGCCTGGCGTTCGTCGCCCTGGGCTTGTCGCTGGATGCCTTCGAGGTACAGCTGCGGCGCATGAGCGGGCTGGAAGATGGCGTGATCGACGGCTTGTACCGCTTCAGCCGGCCGTTGAGCGGCGGCTACTACTGGTGCCCGCCCTTGGCTGAAACCGGCGCCGACCTGCGCCTTCTGCTGGGCTGACCGGCCCTCATCGCCGGGCAAGGCTGCTCCCACGCCTTGAGCCTGATGCCCGGCTCAGCCGGGGAGCGGGCTTGCCCGGCGATGACTCAGAACGGCACCGCCACCGTCAGCTGGCTGTACACATTGGTCCCGCTGCCCACCTGGTTGCCGCCATTGCTGGCATCCTTGCGCGGCTTGAACAGCCCCAGCAGCGGGGTGACGATCAGGTGCGGGGTCACCGCCCACTCCACATACAAGTCCAGCTCCTGGGCATCCAGGTTCAGGGTGTCGCGGCTGCGCACGGTGTTGAAGTCGAAGAACAGCGCGCCAAGGGTGACGTCGTCCCGCGGCGTGGCCTTCAGGCCGACATGGTGGATGCCGCTGTTGCTGTTGAACGGCCCGGCATAGTTGCCGGCCACCTCGCCCTGGATCCAGGTGCCGTAGCCGCTGGACAGCCCGGTGAACAGCAGGTCCCAGCCGGCCGAGTAGCGGGTGTAGCGATAGCTCAGCTGCGGCGCCCAGGGCAGGTCGGCGAAGGTGTAGCCGGCCTCGGCATACCAGGCGCTCTCGCTGCCGCCGCGCCTGTCCTGCCAGGCGTACTCGAACGCCAGTCGGGTGTTGTCCAGGCCGGCGCTGCCTTCGCCACGCAGGCTGTACACATCCATGCCCTCCCGGGCCTTCTGGAATTCGCTGGCCCACTGGTCGGCGACGTCGATGCCATGGATGTAGGTCAGCCCCAGGGTGCCCAGGGCGTGGGTGTAGTCCAGGGTGCCGGCGGCCAGTTCGGTCTCGGCCTGGGCACGGTTATCGGACTTGAGCCACAGCACGCTGCCATGCAGGCCGTGCTTGCCGCCCAGGCGCAGCAGCGCGGTGCGGTCGAAGGCATGGCGGGCGCCAAGGTAGAACCCGCCGCCACGGTTGAGCTGGCCCTCGCCCGGGCCCTTGCCCAGGTTGGGGCCGTCGTCGTTGATCAGAAACCCGCTGCCCAGCTGGATCACCTGGCGGCCGCCGGAAATGTCCACGCCGTCCTGGCCCAGGCCCGGGAACAACGCGCCGGAGCGCCAGCCCAGGTAGGCGTCCTCGATCTTGCTGGTGCGCTCGGAGCCGTCCTGGTTGCCCCCGGCATCGCCATCGCCCCAGGCGCCGGAGCTGACCCAGTTGAGCGCGCCATACAGGGTGCCGTTGCCGCCCAGGCCCTGGTCGCCGCTCAGTCCGTACTTGATGAAACCTTCGCGCCAGGTCGAGCCGCCGGGGCTGCCATCGTAGTTGTGGCGGCTGTTGAACATGCCCCAGACCGCGAGCAGGTCGGCGTTGAGGTGGGTGTCATGGTCGGCGTACAGCTCATGGGCCAGGCTGGCCGGGCCGTGGACCAGCAGGGCCAGGACGCTGGCCAGGGCGGTGCGGCGTGGGGTGAAACGCATGGGTCGATCCTCGTTTGTTGTGTGCGGTCTTGGTTGCCGCGTCGTTGTGGAGGCAGGTGACGGGGTATTAGCGCGTGGTCGGGCGGGCGCGGTCTTGTCCTTGGCTGCCAGGGGGCTTGGCTGTCACCGCCACGGGGCGGGGTAGATGTAGCCGGTGCCCTCCACGGCGCTGCCTGGTTCGCCAGCGAGGCCGGCGCCTACAAGCAGGCCAGGCTTTCTGGCAAGGTGGCGCCGCCGTCAACCACCAGGGTTTGCCCGGTGACATAGCGGGCGGCGTCGGAGGCCAGGAACAACATCGCTGCGGCGATATCGGCCGGTTCGCCCAGCCGCCCCAGAGGCACTGCGGCGGCGATCCTCGCGTTCAACGCGGTGTCGCCCAGGTTGCCCATGGCCGGGGTGCGGACCATCCCCGGCTCGACACCGTTGACCCGCACATTCAGCGCAGCCAGCTCCAGCGCCGCATTGCGGATGAAGCCATTGACGCCGGCCTTGGATGCGGCGTAATGACAGAGCCCGGGGTAGGCCACCCGTGGCCCGGTCACCGACGAGGTGGCCAGCACGCAACCACCGCCTTGGCGGGTGAACAGCGGCAACGCGCCCTGGGTCAGCCAGAACAGCGCCTCCAGGTTCACCGCCAAGGTGCGCCGCAGCCGCGCCGGGTCGAGCTCGGCGAACGCGGTAAGGGGGAAGTACCCAGCGTTGTGCACCAGCACGTCGAGGCGCTCCAGGCCCGCCAGCAGTGCGGCAATGGCGTCGTGGTCGGCCAGGTCCAGGGCATGGGCCTGCAGCGCATGGCCCAATGCCGAATGCCGGGCCTGCAGGCTTTGCAAGGCTGCGTCATCGAGGTCCACGGCCAGCACCCGGGCGCCGCCGCGGGCGAAGCCTGCGACGATGGCCTGGCCGATGCCGCCGGCCGCGCCGGTGACCAGTACCGTGCTGCCACTGAAATCGTAGCGGGCGTTCATGGTTGTGGCGCCAGGCGGGCGTAGGCCAAGGTCGGCACATCGACCACCGTGGCGCCGCCATCGGCGGTGATCACCGCGCCGGTGACAATGCTGGCGTCGCTGCCGACCAAAAACTGGCACACCGCGGCGATCTCGTCGCTGCTGGCGGCGCGGCGCAGCGGCACATCGGCACTGACCCGCCGGTAGGCGGCCTCCAGGTCCTCCTGGTAATGGCTCATCAGCGCCTGCATTTCCTGGTCGGCCATGGGCGTGCGCACCCAACCTGGGCAGACGCAGTTGACCCGCACGCCGTCCGGGCCGTAGTCGCGGGCCAGGGAGCGGGTCAGGCCGATCAGGGCGTGCTTGGCGGTGGTGTAGCCGCACACCTCGGGGCCGGCCGCCAGCGAGGCGATGGAGCCCAGCAGCACCAGGCTGCCTTGCCGCTCGCGCAATAGTGGCAGGCAGGCGCGGGCGGTCTGGAAGGCGCTGTCGAGGTTGCTGCGCAGCGCCGCGCGCCAGGCCGCGTCATCGATATCGCCGGCGCGGCCAAGGCCGTGGCCGCCGGCACAGGCGATCACTGCGTCGAGGCCGCCAAAGCGTTCGCGCAACTGGCCGATGAACGCGGGCCAGGCGGCGCTGTCTGCCGCATCGCCGGCCAGCACCAGGCCGCCGCAGGCCTGCGCCACCTGCTCCAGTGCTGCCCGGCGCCGACCGAGCAGCGCCACCTGCCAGCCCTGGTGCGCCAGGCGCTGGGCACAGGCCGCGCCGATGCCGCTGCCGGCGCCGGTGATCAGGACACTGCGACTCACAGCGGGTACTCCGTGCGATTGACCACCCGGCAATAGGACGACACCGGGAAGTTGGCCAGGCTGTCGAAGCCGCCACCCTGGTAGCCGAAGATCTTGCCGTCGCTGCGCTGTTGCGCCAGGTCGATCAGCACCAGGCCCAGGGTCGGCACGATCTTCTCGCACCAGACGAACAAGTACAGCTGCTCGGCGATCTTGTAGTAGTAGGCGCGATCGGTGTCGCACAGGCCCTGCTCGACGCCTTTGAGGCACTGCCAGCTGTAGTGGTTGGCGTTGAGGTAGAGGTGCTCGTATTCCTCGCTGGGGCTGTAGCGGTAATGGTTGCGCAGGCCCACCAGCTCGGTGCTCGGCGCGTGCGGGCAAGCGCCTGGTTGCCAGGGGCGGTCGAGGCTGCCGTGCAGGAAGGTGGCCTCGACGCCGGTCAGTGGCTCGCCGGCCAGGGCCAGCGCATACAGCCCGCGCTGGGTGCGGGCCTGCTCGGGCAGGCGGCCGAGCACGGCGGTGAAGGCCTGGGTGTGCGTGTCGAGCACCAGCGACACCGAGCAGGCCTGGCCGGCGTCGTGCTTGATGAAATCCACCAGGTAGATGCCCGGGCGCACCGAGGTGGCGCGATAGTCGGCGCTGCCGCTGCTGTGGCCATCGGCGGCGTGCCAGTGCAGGCGCTCGGCGTCGAAACGGTGCTCGATGACCCAGCCGTTGGCGAAGTGCAGGCTGAGGCTGCGCCCGGACAGGTCGGCCAGTTGCGGCAGGATGAAGGCGCCTGGGGCGAAGCCTTCGGCAAGGGCGCCCACGGTGATCCAGTCGGCTTGCGGGGACATGGCGGTGACTCCTGTGGTTGAGAGACCCCCAGGGTGCAGCGCAGGCGCACGCGACGGTATCAACCGCAAGGTTGAGTCACAGGTACAGCTGCGCCACCAGCTCGGTGCGGTTGCTCACGCCGAGTTTGCGGAACAGGTTGATCAGGTGGGTCTTCACGGTCGGCAGGCCCAGGCCCAGCGCACGGGCGATCAACTTGTTGCTGCAGCCCTGGCGCAGCAGTTCGGCGATCTGCCGTTCCCTTGGGGTCAGTTCAGGCATGACGCAACGGGCCGGCGCTTGGCTGGCCAGGGCCAGCTGCATCAGGCCGTGCAGCGGCAGCAGGCGTTCGAGTTCGTCGGCCTGGAACTGGCCCAGGTCCGGACAGCGCAACAGCGACACCCCCGCCACCGGGCGCGCATCGACCTGGGCGATGATTTCCACCACATCCACCACCTGGTGTTGCGCCAGAAAGCCTCGGTAGGCCTGCCCCTGGGCCTCGGGCAGGCAGGCCAGGCCCTGGCGCAGCGACACCACCGGCTGGCCGATGGCCAGGCAGCGCCCCGGTTGCAGCGGGTCGTAGGCCCGGTAGTGCGCCAGGTAGCGCGCATGCATGGGTGCCTGCAGGTCCTGCAACAGGAAGTCGCAGGCCTGCTGCGCGGCGTCGATCCGATAAAAGGCCGCCAGCGACGCCGGCACCTGCTGGCTGAAGGCTTGCAGGCAGTAGCGACCAAGCGCCTGGGCGGTGCTGGCCACGGTCAGTAGCGCATCATCACCGACTTGAGCTCGGTGAAGTCGTCGATGAAGGCCGAGCCGAACTCGCGGCCGATGCCGGAGGCCTTGATGCCGCCGAAGGGAACCGCCGGATCGAGCAGGGTGTGCATGTTGACCCACAAGGTACCCGCCTGGATCTCGGGGATCAGGCGCATGGCCTTGGCCAGGTCGTTGGTCCACAGGCTCGCGCTCAGGCCATAGGGCGAGGCGTTGATCAGGTGCAGCAGCTCGTCCTCGTCATCGTAGGGCAAGAAGGTCGCCACCGGGCCGAAGGTTTCCTGGTTGAGCAGGGTGTCGCTGGCCTGGTTGGCAAGGATCACCGTGGGCTCGACGAAGCAGCCCGGGCCCTCGCCCAGGCGCCCCCCGTGGACGATCCGGTTGCCTTCGGCGCGGGCGGTGGCGAACAGCTCGCCGAGTTTTTGCTGGTGCGGCTTGTTGGCCACCGGTCCGAACTGGGTGGTTTCGTCCAGCGGCGAGCCGATCTTCAGTTGCCCCAGGCGCTGGCCCAGCGCGTCGAGCAAGGGCTCGAGCCGCGAGCGCTGGACATAGAAACGCTCGCCCGCGGCGCAGATCTGCCCGCAGTGCAGGAAGCCGGCCTCGATAATGCCGTCCACCGCCTTGTCC
This sequence comes from Pseudomonas sp. VA159-2, assembly GCF_024126635.1. NCBI lineage: Bacteria > Pseudomonadati > Pseudomonadota > Gammaproteobacteria > Pseudomonadales > Pseudomonadaceae > Pseudomonas > Pseudomonas sp. VA159-2. The sequence goes on from NZ_JAMYBV010000015.1 coordinate 40,167, forward strand.
AGGCCCACGTCAGGGAGGAAGGCCACGGCATTCTTGCCGCCCAGCTCCAGGGTCGCGCGGGTCAGCTTGGCGCCCATGGCCGCCTGGCCGACGGCGATGCCGGTGGGCACGGACCCGGTGAACGAGACCTTGTCGGTGCCGGGGTGTTCGACCAATGCCTTGCCAACGTGACCGGCACCGGTCACCACGTTGAGCGCGCCGGCCGGAAGCCCGGCCTCGCTGCCCAGCTCGGCGATGCGCAGCAGGGTCAACGGGGTGAACTCACTGGGCTTGAGCACGATGCTGCAACCGGTGGTCAGCGCCGAGGCCAGTTTCCACAAGGCGATCATGGTGGCGAAGTTCCACGGCACGATACCGGCCACCACGCCCACCGGTTCGCGCAGGGTGAAGGCGCTGTAGCGCTCGCCGGCGAAGGAGGGCAGCGACGGGGTGATGGTCTGGCCGGTGATCTTGGTCGCCCAGCCGGCGTAGTAGCGCAGGAAGTGCGCCGCCTGCTCGACCTCGAAGGCCCGGGCGATGCCAATCAGCTTGCCCGATTGCAGGGTCTCGAGCTGGGCCAGTTCCTCGCGGTGGGCTTCGAGCAGGTCGGCCAGGCGCAACAATACGGCGGCGCGGGCGGTGGGGCTGGTGCGCGACCAGGCGGCAAAGCCTTGGCGCGCGGAATCCACGGCGCGGTCGACGTCGGCCTGGTTGGCGTCGGCGATCTGGGCGATGACCTGGCCGTTGGCCGGATTGTGCACGGCGAGGCGGCCACTGGCTTGGCTGGCGACGTGCCGGCCATGGATGTACAGGCCGTGGTCGCGGGCCAGGAAGGCGTTGACGGTGGGTAGGAGGGGGATGTCGCTCATGCTATGGCTCCGGGCAATGGATGCTGTCCCTGTGGCAGTTGGCCTGCCAGCGAAGGGCCGCGCAGCGGCCCAGGTCTGCACCAGATTACGGGGCTGGCGGCGTCGGCTGCTTGTCTACCCATGCCAGCCCCATGACCCAGCCTGCCAGCCCTTGGAAAAGTGCAATGCGAGCTGCGGAAGTTGCATTTTCCAGGCCCCGGTCGCCTCCCATACTGATCCGGCATTCATTCGCGGGCAGCCTGTTTCAGGCCCATCCCCGCCACGGTCCAATAACAATGAGCCAGACCATGAAAAAGCCAAACGCCCTGCTCGAAGACCTCAAGCCCCTGCTGCCAGCCATCGCCGCCCGTGCCGACCAGGCCGAGCGTGCGCGCAGCGTGCCCGCCGAGAACATCGCCCTGCTCAAGGGCATCGGCCTGCATCGGGCCTTGCAGCCGCGCCATTATGGTGGCCTGGAGATCAGCCTGGCGCAGTTCGCCGAATGCATCGCCGCGCTGGCCGGCGCCTGTGCCAGCACCGCCTGGGCCATGAGCCTGCTGTGCACCCACAGCCACCAGCTGGCGATGTTCCCGGCACGTTTGCAGGATGAAATCTGGGGGGGCGACCCAAACGCCACCGCCAGCAGCAGCATCGCCCCGTTCGGCCGTACCGAAGAGGTCGACGGCGGTGTGCTGTTCAGTGGCGAGATGGGCTGGAGCAGTGGCTGCGACCATGCCGAGTGGGCGATCATGGGCTTTCGCCGGGCCAATGGCGAAGGCGGCCAGGACTATTGCTTCGCCGTGCTGCCCCGCAGCGACTACCAGATCCGTGACGACTGGTACGCGGCGGGCCTGCGCGCCAGCGGCAGCCGCACGCTGATCGTCGATCGCGCCTTCGTGCCCGAGCACCGCATCCAGCGGGCCAGGGACATGATGGAAGGCTCCTCGGCAGGCTTCGGCCTGTACCCGGATAGCGCGATCTACTTCAACCCCTACCGGCCCTATTTCGCCAGTGGGTTCTCCACCGTCAGCCTGGGTATCGCCGAGCGCATGCTCGAAGCCTTCAAGGACAAGACCCGCCACCGCGTGCGAGCCTATACCGGGGCTGCGGTGGGCGCCGCCACCCCCGCGCTGATGCGCCTGGCCGAGTCGACCCACCAGGTGGCCGCGGCGCGGGCGCTGCTGGAAAAGAGCTGGGCTCAGATCACCGACTACAGTGCCCGGCACCAGTACCCGACCCGCACCGAACTGGCGTTCTGGCGTACCAACCAGGGCTATGCGGTAAAGCTGTGCATCCAGGCGGTGGACCGGCTGATGGAGGCTGCCGGCGGCGGCGCCTGGCTCGACAGCAACGAAATGCAGCGGCTGTTTCGCGATGCGCACATGACCGGGGCCCATGCCTACACCGACTACGACGTCTGCGCGCAGATCCTCGGCCGCGAGCTGATGGGCCTGGAACCGGATCCGGCGATGACCTGAGCCGCAACCGCTGTGCGTGGCCGGGCCAACCGCCCCGGCCCAGACCGACTACCAATATGGAGCCTTGCATGGCCACTTCTTTCGATAGCCGCGCCTTCCGTCGCGCCCTGGGCAACTTCGCCACCGGCGTTACCGTGATCACTGCCAGCGACGCCTCGGGGCGCAAGGTGGGCGTCACGGCCAACAGTTTCAACTCGGTGTCCCTCGATCCGCCGCTGGTGCTCTGGAGCCTCGACAAGCGCTCGCGCAGCCACGCCGTGTTCGAGGCCGCCGGGCATTTCGCCGTCAACGTCCTGGCCGCCGACCAGATCGAGTTGTCCAACACCTTCGCCCGGCCCGGCGACGACCGCTTCGCCGGAATCGAGCACGAGAGCGGCGAGGGTGGTGCACCGTTGCTGCCGGGGTGCTCGGCGCGGTTTCGTTGCGAGAAGTTCCAGCAGATCGATGGCGGTGACCACTGGATCCTCATCGGCCGGGTGCTGGCCTTCGATGACCTGGGGCGCTCGCCGCTGCTCTACCACCAGGGGGGGTATTCGAGGGTCTTGCCCCATGGGCGGATGGAGGGTTGTGTGTAAGGGGTGACGCTAGAAGACTTGCTCCCAACCCCTGGCAGCACCGGTCAAGGCCAACGGCAGGCAATGGCAAGACCCGCCAGCAACGAGGCCGCAAAGTGACGAGGACGACCCGACACGCGCCAGCACTTGCGGTGCGCGGGCCAAGCAGTCATCTTTCCCTCGTCCATCCAGGGCCCAGCCATGACAATCAACAATAAGCTCACCGAGCACCTCAACCGCGGCAGCGTCGGGTTTCCTACCGCGCTGGCCAGCACCGTCGGCCTGATCATGGCCAGCCCCGTGATCCTCACCGCGACCATGGGCTTCGGCATCGGCGGCAGCGCCTTCGCCGTGGCCATGGTGATCGCCGCGGTGATGATGCTGGCCCAGTCGACCACCTTTGCCGAGGCGGCGGCGCTCCTGCCGACCACCGGTTCGGTGTACGACTACATCAACTGCGGCCTGGGCCGCTTCTTCGCCATCACCGGCACGCTGTCGGCCTACCTGATCGTGCATGTGTTCGCCGGCACCGCCGAGACCATCCTGTCCGGGGTAATGGCCTTGGTGAACTTCGAACACCTCAACACCCTGGCCGAGTCGGCCGGCGGCTCCTGGCTGCTGGGGGTCGGCTTCGTGCTGGTGTTCGGCGTGCTCAACGCCTTCGGCGTCAGCGCTTTCGGTCGTGCCGAAGTGGTGCTGACCTTTGGCATGTGGACCACGCTGATGGTGTTCGGCGTGCTCGGCCTGCTTGCCGCGCCGGCGGTGGAACTGGATGGGCCGTTCGGTGTGTCGCTGGTCGGCACCGACCTGATGACCATCCTCTCGCTGGTGGGCATGGCCATGTTCATGTTCGTCGGCTGCGAGTTCGTCACCCCGCTGGCCCCGGAGCTCAAGCGCTCGGCCTGGGTGATGCCCAAGGCCATGGCCCTGGGCCTGTTCGGCGTGGCCAGCTGCATGTTCATCTATGGCGCGGCGATGAAGCGCCAGGTGGAAAACGTGATGCTCGACGCGGCCAGTGGTGTGCACCTGCTGGACACGCCCATGGCCATTCCGCGCTTCGCCGAGCAGGTGATGGGCGATATCGGCCCGGTATGGCTGGGCATCGGTTTGTTGTTCGCCGGTGCCGCCACCATCAACACGCTGATGGCCGGCGTGCCGCGGATTCTCTACGGCATGGCGGTGGATGGCGCGCTGCCCAAGGTGTTCCGCTACCTGCATCCACGTTTCAAGACCCCGCTGTTGTGCATCCTGGTGGTAGCGCTGATCCCATGCCTGCACGCCTGGTACCTGGGCGGCAACACCGACAACATCCTGCACCTGGTGCTGGCGGCGGTGTGCGCCTGGAGCACCGCATACCTGCTGGTGACCCTGTCGGTGGTGCTGCTGCGCATCCGTCGCCCGGACCTGCCACGGGCCTACCGCTCGCCGCTGTTCCCATTGCCGCAGATCGTCTCCAGCATCGGCATCTTGCTGGGCATGTGGTTCATCACGCCACCGGGCATGAACCCTGCCGATGTCTATATCCCCTTTGCCGTGATGCTCGGTGCCACGGCGGCCTATGCGTTGTTCTGGACCCTGTGCGTGCAGAAGGTCAATCCGTTCAAGCCGGCGCGGGTCGAAGAGGTGCTGGAGAAGGAATTCGCCGCCGAACCCGGCCAGGCCATCAGCGAGCAGGTGCAGCATGTCGGCAAGCTGGCTTGAGCGCCTGAGCGCGCCGCGCGCCCCGGCCGGGTACCGGCCAGGGGCGACCTTGCAGCGGCTGGCGCGCAACCTCGGGGTTGCGGATCTCAGCCGTTTTTCCTACCGCAAGGATGGTCCACGTATCGAGGTGCGCGAACGCACCGAGAGTCATCTGCTGATGCACCTGGTGATGTGCGAGTTCATCCTGCGCGTGCCTGCCCAAGGCCAGGGGACTCTGCGCGCCGAGTTGCAGCATACCGGCGTACTTCGCCGCAGCGGCCTGGCGTGCCGCCTGCGGGGCGGCGACCCGGCATTGTTCGAGGCGCTCAAGGCGCGCCTTGGCGAGGTTGACGCCATGCTGATGCCCCTGGACTTCAAGCGCCTGGTCATCGACTGCGGCGAGGGTGAGTGGCGGGTGACCCTGGAGCACATGGGCGCCAGCGAGGTGGTCAACCGCATGCCCGCCTTGCGTCGTTACATCCCCCTCGACACCGAGCAGCGTCGCCTGCTGTGGCGGGCGTTCGACGTGTTGGCAGATACCCTGCAAACCCTTTGAAGCCAATGCGGCCCTTTGTGGCGAGGCGTCGGAGCGGTCGGGAAGGGCTGCATGGCGGCCCTTGCGATCTCGGTGGGTGCTGAAATCCTGGGGCTGCTGCGCAGCCCATTCGCGACACAAGGCCGCTCCTACAAAGGGACGTGTTCCTGGGAGAGGTTGTACCTTTATAGATAACATGTTAACAATTACTCCATAACAACAATCGTTGTGTGTGGAGGTTGCCATGCCCATGCCCCAGCCCGCTTCACCGCACAGCGCACACCTGGCCACCGACGGCCTGGAGCGCTGGACCAGCGCCATGCAGCAGGTCTGCGGTCGCTTCCAGACCGAGCTTGCGTTCAACCGCTCACTGTTCATCGGTGAAATTGCCACCTTCAATCGCGCCGGCTTAGCCTTGGCCAACCTGCGTACCAACGCCGGCAATATTCGTCGCCTGGGCGACAAGGCCGATTGCGACGATGACCAGCACTGCTTTCTGGTCAGCCAGCGCATGGGCTATTCGCGGATCACCCAGGATGGCAACAGCATCCAGCTGTCGCCCGGTGAGCTGTTGCTGATGGATTCGGTAGGGCCGTGCGAGATCACCCCGTTCGGCCTGATCGAGCACGTCTCGCTGTCGTTGTCCCGTGAACAGGTGCGCAAGCACCTGGCCGGACCGGGGGCGACCTTCGGCAAGATCTCCTCGACCAATGCCTGCGGGCGCATGCTGCACGTGTTGATGGAACAGCTGTGCCGTGAGGGCGACGCAAGCGGTGATGCACAGGGCGAAGCCTTGCAGTCGGCGTTCATCGCCTTGCTGGCGCCGGGCTTCGAGCGCAGCGGGGATGATCCCGGGGCGCTGTCGGGGCTCGCCGGGACGAACCTGCGCGGCTATGTGCAGAAGGTCATAGACGAGTCCCTCGGCCAGCCGGGGCTGACCCCGGCCAACCTGGCCGAGCGCCTGAGCATCTCGGTGCGCCACCTGTACCGGTTGTTCGAGGAGGAAGGGGACAGTGTCTGCCGGTATATCCAGCGTTCACGGCTCAAGCGTAGCGCCGACGACCTGGCCAACCCGTTTCTCAAGCGCGAGTCGATCACCTCGATTGCCTATAAGTGGGGGTTCACCGATTCGGCGCATTTCAGTCGGGCGTTCAAGAAGCAGTTCGAGCAGTCGCCGAAGGACTATCGGGCCATGGCGTTGATGGTGGGGCGGTGAGGGGGAGGCGTTTGAGGGGGAGCGCCGCTGCTGGGGCAGCGGCGAACTACTATCAGGCGACAGCGAGGTAATGCTTGACGAAGGTCTCGCTCAGCACCTCCCACAGCACCGCCGTCCCCTTGGTCACGAACCAGGCATCACCAGCCTTGTAGCGGGTGACCTGGCCGGTCGACTCATCGGTCAACTGGATCTCGCCGGTGACCATCACCGCCTGCTCGCTGAACGGATAGACCATGCGGAACTTGCCTTGGGTAGTGCCGAAATAGGCGCTGCTGACCGGGTCGGTCGGTGCGCCGTGGGTCATCTTGCCGTAGCACTTGACCTCGCCTTCGAGGAGGGTCGAGCCAAGGTCGGCAACGGTGCCCCAGGCGTCGAGTTCGGACAGTTGCACACCCTGGCGGACTGCGGAAAGGGTCATGGTGGATCTCCTGGTCGGATGAAAGGGTTCAACGGCGGCCGTTGAAGAAGCCCGACAACTGATGCACGGTCTTGCCGGCGGTCAGCAGCAGTGGGCGGATATGGTCCTTGCCGAGGATGCGTGCGTGCTTGACCGAGCTGATCAGGTCGTAGCGGCTGGAGCCTTCGCTCATGCCCTCGGCGAGAATCTTGCAAATGATATGGCTGGGGGTGACGCCGAAACCTGAATAGCCCTGCACGTAGAAGGCGTTGGGGCGATTGCTCAGGGTGCCGATCTGCGGGAACAGGTTGGCGCTGGTGGCCATCGGTCCGCCCCAGGCCAGGTCGATGCGCACGTCCTTCAGATAAGGGAAGATCTTCAGCATCAGGTTGCGGTTCCAGGCCTTCAGGTCCTTGGGGATATGCTCGACGAAGGGCGTGGCGGCGCCGAACAGCAGGCGGTTCTCGCGGGTCACCCGGTAATAGTCGATGACCGGGCGGATATCGCTGTAGGCGCCGCGAATCGGGCTGATGCGCTGGATCAGCTCATCGCTCAGCGGTTCGCTCATCAGCTGGAAGGCATAGGTGTTGACGGTGCGCGCGTGCAGCTCCGGTTCGAGCTTGTTGAGGAAACTGTCGCAAGCCCACAGCAGCTTGCTGGCCTTGACCGAGCCGCGTCCGGTGCGCACGGTGATGCGCTCGCCGTAATGCACCTGCAGGGCCGGGCTGTGCTCGAAGATTCGCGCGCCGTGGCCGACCAGGGCCTGGGCCTCGCCAAGCAGCAGGTTCAGCGAATGCACATGGCCGCCGCCCATGTGCAGCAGGGCGCTGCTGTAGGCCTCGGAGCCGATGATCTGCTTGACCTCCGAGCCGCCGAGAAAGCGGATCTCATCCTGGCCGTTGATGGCCTTGAAGTCCTTTTCCCAAGCGCGCAGTGTCTGGGCCTGGCGGGCATTGAAACCCATGTAGCCGTAACCGTGGCAGAAGTCGGCGTCGATGGCGTAGCGGGCGATGCGGTCCTTGATGATGCCGGCGCCCAGCTCGCTGATCTCGAAGATTTCGCGCAGGCCTTGGTCGCCGACGCTGCTCTTGATCTTCTCCAGGTCGTGGCCGATGCCGGCCATGATCTGCCCGCCGTTGCGCCCGGTGCCACCGAAACCCAGGTAGCGGGCTTCGAGCACGACGACGTTGGTGATGCCTTTTTCAGCCAACTCCAGGGCGGTGTTGATGCCCGAGAAGCCGCCACCGATCACCACCACATCGGCGTCGATATCGCTTTCCAGGGTTGGGAAGCTCAAGTTGTATTTCTTGGTCGCGGTGTAATAGGTAGGCGTTTCGATGTTGATCATGGCGCAGCCTGGACAGTTGGAATTATTGGAAAGCAGGGCTTGCACAAGCGCTGGCTGTGACCGGCATTGAGCACCTAACGACAGGTAGGTGTCTTGCCTGCGGCTGCCAGGGTTTTGATCGAGGGTGCCAGCCGGGGTTAGGCTGGTGATGGCAGGAGTACAGCAGATGCCCGAACCCCGAACAAGGTTCCGGCATCATGCGCCTCATGAAGATGTTAAGTAAATCGCGGCTCGGCGCAATTCACCTGAACGGGAGGGGGTTATTGCAGGGCTTGCTGTTCTTGCCCCGACGCGCCGTACGAAACGTAATAGGCCAGGCCAACGAAGATCGCGCCGCCCACCGCGTTGCCCAGGAACACCGCCAGCAGGTTGTGGCCGAACTGGGCCCAGTCCAGGTAGCCGGCGAAGATCGCCGCCGGGATCAGGAACATGTTGGCCACCACGTGCTGGAAGCCGATGGCGACGAAGGCCATGATCGGGAACCAGATGCCGAGGATCTTGCCGCTCATTTCGCGGCTGGCATAGGACAGCCAGACCGCCAGGCACACCAGCCAGTTGCAGCCGATGCCCGAGACGAAGGCATGGACGAAGTCGGCGCCGGCCTTGCTGGTTGCCGCGGCCAGGGTCTTGCCCAGGTAGGGGCCTTCGGTAAGGCCGAGCAGGTGACCGAAGCACCAGGCCACGAACAGCGCGCCCGCCAGGTTGGCGAGGGTTACCAGCAGCCAGTTGCGCGCCACCGCGCCAAGGCCGATACGCCGGGCGAACATCGCCAGTGGCAGGCTCATCATGTTGCCAGTGAGCAGTTCACCCCCGGCCAGGATCACCAGGATCAAACCGATGGGGAACACCGCGGCGCCCAACAGGTTGCCGAACGAGGCCCATTGCGCAGGGATCATGGTGCTGACATGGATCGCCAGGAGGAACCCCAGCGAAATGAATGCGCCGGCAAGAAAGCCCAGGATCAACGTGGCGCGGGTGGGCAGATGGGCTTTCTTCACACCGGCTGCGATGACGAGCTCGGTGATCTGGGACGGGGCAATGACGGACATTTGGTAACTCGAACGCAAGGAAAGCGGCAATGGCACGAGGCGCGCCACAATAGCGGGTTGAACAACAGGGCGCAGGGACGTACAGCGGGAATGATTCAAGGACCGGGCAACGGCTATCTCTGAAGCAACTTCCAACAGGACAGCACGTTAGCTGAGGCAATTTGACGCAGTCAAATCGATAGCGTGGATGAGTTGATAGATATTATCGATCACGCATTAGCATGATATCCAACTGTGCTATACCACACCGGTTGTCATGGTATTCAACTAGTTGAATGCAGCGCAAGAATCCGAAGTTTCTCCACCCTTTTCTCGAGGTATGAATGCCATGGATGTCCACGACATCGAATCCCAGCCCGTCGACAGTGCCGTGACCCGCAGCGCAATCTTCCTGGTGGCCACACTCAACCCTGGCGAATCGGCCCGGGAACAGGTGCGAGCCTTGTGCGGCGACCTGGGCGGGCTGGTCCGCTCGGTAGGCAAGCGGGTGCCGACGGGTAATCTGTCGTGCGTGATCGGCTTTGCCGCGGCAGCCTGGCAGGCGCTGTTCGGTGCGCCGCAGCCCGCGTCGCTGCACGCTTTTCGCGAATTCGGCAGCGGCCAGCGCAAGGCGCTGGCGACGCCGGGCGATATCCTTTTGCATATTCGTGCCGAGCATATGGACCTGTGTTTCGAACTGGCCGCGCTGGTGGTCAAGCGCCTCGGCGCGGCGGTGACCGTGGTCGATGAAGTGCAGGGCTTTCGTTACTTCGACATCCGCAGCATCATCGGTTTCGTCGATGGCACCGAAAATCCCGGGCCACGGGAAGTGGCCAAGTTCACCCTGGTGGGCGAAGAAGATCGCAAGTTCGCCGGTGGCAGTTACGTGCTGGTGCAAAAGTATCTGCACGACATGGCCGGGTGGGAGGCGTTATCCACCCGCGAGCAAGAAGATATCATCGGCCGGAGCAAACTTTCCGATATCGAACTGGATGCCGCGACCAAGCCAAGTTGCTCCCATAGTTCGCTGACGACCCTGGAAGAGGGTGGCCAGGAAATCAAGATACTGCGCGACAACATGCCCTTCGGCCGCCCCGGCGCGGGGGAGTTCGGCACCTATTTCATCGGTTATGCCCGATCGCCAGCGCCCATCGAGCAGATGCTGGAAAACATGTTCGTCGGCAAGCCGGCGGGCAACTACGACCGCTTGCTGGACTACAGCCGGGCGGTGACCGGTGGCTTGTTCTTCGTGCCGACAGTGGATTTTCTCGAGGGCCTCGAGGGCTGAGGTGTATTGAATTGCGCGGGCCTTAGGTTCATCATTCGCTACGTATTACATGTTACGTACCACGGTACGCTAAAGCGGAGTGACGAATGGCCAGGGCTGGGATAGATAAAGGCATAGTGGAGCGGGCACGGGATGCGCTACTGGCCCGTGGCGTACACCCCAGTATCGATGCGGTACGTATCGAGCTAGGTAATACCGGTTCGAAGACCACCATCCATCGCTACCTGCGCGAACTCGGCCAGCAGCCCAAGATTGGGCTTGAGGGCACGGCCTGTCTCAGCGAGCCGTTGGCCAGGCTGGTCGAACAACTGGCCGGCCAACTGCAGGCAGAAGGGCAGGCGCGGGTCGAGGCTGGCGAAGCGGCGCTCAAGCAACAAGGCGAGCAGTTGCAGGTGCAGTTGGCATTGGCCCAGCGTGCCCTTGCCGCCGCCCACCAGCACAACGAGGCCCAGGCGCGGCAATTGGCGACGGCCCAGGAGCGGTTGCAGGCCGAGCTGTTGCGCAGCGCCAGCCTCAAGCAGGCGCTGGGCGAGGCGCAACTGCGCCTGGCCGACAAGGACGGGCAGATCCACTCTCTGGAAGCCAAGCACCGCGATGCCCGCGAAGCGCTCGAGCTGTACCGCGCCCAGCGCGAGCAGGAACAGCGCCGCATCGATACCCAGGTGCGGCAGTTGCAAGGGCAATTGCAGACATTGCAGCAGGGCGCGCTGGCCCATCAGCAGGAATCGACCCGGCTCAATCGTGACAATGAGCGTCTGTTGGCCGAGCAGCGTCAGGCCCTGACGCAACAACGCTTGCTGGAGCAGCAACTGGAGCAGCGCGACGCCCAAGTGCAGGGGCTCAGGTCCATGCTCGCCCAGGCTCAGGGCGCGAGCGAGGAAATGCGCAGGCGGCTGGCCGCTTGCGAGCAACGCTGATACCGCCCGGCATATCGATCAAACTTTTGGCGGCCGGTGTTTTCTTTGAAGGACATCCTTCGGAGCACTTACCATGAGCGAACAGCGCAACCCTCCATGCCCGCCCCTTCGGCCTGGTCAAGGGCCACACTCCACAGAACAGGCCACCGAGCAAACCGACCTTGGCTTCGATCCGGACTCGCCCGATCTGGAGGATCCGCAAATAGATCCTCAAGGCCCAGCCAAGCCGCCCAGAGATAACGAAAAGGATCGTTGATCCAGGGCGCGCGCTTTCAAGTATCTGCGAGGTGGGAGCGGGCTGACCCTGCCGGGCCAGCCGACGCCCACCCATCACTCGGCCAATTCAAACGCTCGGTGCAGGCCATGCAGCCACGGCCGGGGTATACACCTTCAGCTTGCGCCGAGCGATCCGCCGTCCACGCGCCTGGCGGCTTCGACCCCGGCAGCCGAGAGCTTGATCGGGTAGGCGACATTCAGCACATGCTCACCTTCGATGCTCACGCTGCCATCCTGGATCAGACCTTCTCCTTGCAGCGTCTGGAGCATGCCCGCCACGGCTTTTTCGCCTCGATAGTTGTCCAGCAGTTCCTTGCCCAACCCTTGCGGGTGCGCATGCAGCAGGCGCGTCAGTACTTCTGTACGCAGGGGATCGTTGCTCATAAATCCTCCAGTAGCAGGACAGCCGTCACTTTCCGTGCTTGGCCTGAAGTGCTTTGGCATGTTTCAGGTGCTCTTCGAGCTTGGGCAGCGTTTCGCTGGCAAAGGCCTTGAGCTCGGGCTTGTCGGACGAGCTGGCCTCTTTCTTGAACAGTTCCACGGCCTTTTCATGGGCTTGGACCTGGTTGTTGACGTAGGAGCGGTCGAACGATTCGTCGCGCCACTCGAGGATCATCTTCTTGACCTTGTCGGTCAGCGCGGCTTCGTCAGGCACGCTGATGTCCAGCTGGCGGGCGATGTCGCCAAGCTTCTGGTTGGCCTGGGTATGGTCGCTGACCATCTGTTGGGCAAACGTCTTGATCTCGGCGTCCTTGCTCTTGTCCAGGGCCAATTTGCCGGTTACCACCTCGGCGATCCCGGACTCGATGGCGGTATCGACAAAGTCGTTGGAAGAGGCAGCCATGGCCTGCATCGACACTGCGCCGAGTACCAGGGAAAGCCCGACCCGCTTGAGAAAAAGATTGCTCATCTGTGACTCCTTATCCGTTGGCGCGACCTCAGTGTCGCGTACGGTTGAGCATCGGGCGCGGGCAAAGGTTTAATTTTTTCGCTTGATTTGAACGATGCCCGCCACGACAGGCTCACACCTTCAAAGATGGCCGAGGTCCCCTGCCATGAGTGTCGAACGCAACATTGCGCAACTCGAAGCTTGGTACGCTCAATACGACGATGTCAGTTACCGGCGCGAATCCCCCGATGCCTATCATCACGAACTGGTGCGCACCGCCGAAGCCTTGCGTGACGACGGGGCCATCGATTGGGACGACTGGCTCAAGCTCAAGGCCATGGCCGACGAGGCTCACCTGCGGGCCCTGGAGGACGCTGTGCAAGCCCACGTAAATGACCCAGACGCATGAAGGCGCTGAAGATCGCCACCTTCAACGTCAACGGCATCCGCGGCCGCTTGGCCAACATGCTGGCCTGGTTGGCCCGTGAACAGCCGGACATCGTCTGCTTGCAAGAGTTGAAGTGCAGCGACGGGCAATTTCCTCGGGAGGCCATCGAGGCCGCAGGCTACGGCTGCCTGCACCTGGGCCAGAGCGCCTGGAACGGTGTCGCCATTCTCGCCCGCGACAGCCAGCCGCTGGAGATTCGCCGTGGCCTGCCGGGCATGGAGCACGACAGCCAGAGTCGTTATCTGGAGGCGGCCGTGCTGGGAGTGCAGGTGGCCTGCCTGTATCTGCCCAATGGCAACCCGCAGCCTGGGCCCAAGTTCGACTACAAGCTGCGCTGGTTCGACTGCCTGATCGACCACGCTGTCACGCTGCGCGATGCTGAGCATCCGGTGCTATTGGCGGGTGACTTCAACGTGGTGCCGAGTGACCAGGACATCTACGCCACGCGCTCCTGGCTAAAGGATGCCTTGCTCCAGCCTGAGTCCCGCGCGCGCTACCAACGCTTGCTGGAGCAGGGTTGGACCGACGCGGTGCGCCATCTGTACCCCAAGGCGCGGGTGTATACGTTCTGGGACTACTTTCGTAACCACTGGCCGCGCAATGCCGGGCTGCGGATCGACCATCTGTTGCTCAACCCAGCGCTAGCGCCCTACCTCAAGGACGCAGGGGTCGATGCCTGGGTGCGCAACGAGGCGCACGCCAGCGATCACGCGCCGGTGTGGATTGCCCTGGGCACGCGCAAGCGCCGCTGAACTATAGTCATTTGCGGCAACGCTCGATGACAAGGGACTTCAATGCGCACAGCCAGGAAACAGACCGACGACGGTGTCTTCCCGGTGACGGGGGAGGGCCGCGCGGTGTCGTTGTTCCGCCTGATCCTGAGTTTCATGGCGGTGGTGATGCTCGCCTTCGTGCTGGTCGAGGGCTGGCGGATCTGGCGCGACTATCGCCAGGTCTTCATCAATGCCGAGAACGCCGTGAGCAACCTGTCTCGCGCCACGGCTCAGCACGCCGAGGACTCCATTCGCCAGGTCGACGCGATCACCGCCGCGCTGTCCGAGCGCCTCGAGGGTGACGGTTTCGCCCACATCGACCGCCCACGCTTGCACGCGCTGCTCAAGCAGCAGGCGCAGATCATGCCGCAGTTGCACGGCTTGTTCGTATATGGCGCCGACGGCAGCTGGATCGTCACCGACAAGGACGTGGTGCCGGCCAATGCCAACAATGCCGACCGCGACTACTTCATCTACCACCGCACCCATGCCGACCGCCAGGTGCGCATCGGCTCGGTGGTGCGCAGCCGCTCCACCGGCGACTTGATCATCCCCATCTCGCGGCGCCTGGACCACCCGGACGGCAGCTTCGCCGGGGTACTGTTGGGGACCATCAAGGTCGACTGGTTCGTGCGCTACTACGGTGATTTCAAGATCGATGAACGCGGCGCCCTGGTGCTGGCCAAGCGCGACGGCACCATCCTCGTGCGGCGGCCGTTCGTCGAGCAGGTGATCGGCCGCAGCCTCTCAGCCAGCGATATCTTCCGCAAGTACCTGCCCTATGCCAGCGAGGGGGTAGCTGAAGCGGTGGCGGTGGTCGATGGAACACCGCGGCTGTATGGCTTCCGGGCCTTGTCGAGCTACCCCCTGGTGGTGGAGGCGGGCCTGTCGCGCGAGTCGATCATCGCCCCGTGGCGGCACGACATGATCAAGTCGGTACTGGTATTGGTGCTGCTGCTGATCGGCTTGTCCGGCTTCGGCTGGATCGTCCTGCGCCAGTTGCGTGAGCGGATCGTCATCGAGCGTGCGCTGCACCAGGCGCACCAGACCCTCAAGGCGATGGCGCTGACCGACAGCCTGACCGGCCTGGGCAACCGCCGGCGCCTGGATGCGGTGCTCGACTCGGAAATCCGCCGGGCGCGCCGCCAGGGCCATGCCCTGGCGCTGGTAATGCTCGACCTGGACTACTTCAAGGCTTACAACGACCGCTACGGGCACCCCGCCGGTGACCAGTGCCTGCGGCGTTTCGCCGAGGTGTTGCGCCAGGCGCTGAAGCGCCCAGGGGACCTGGCGGTGCGTTATGGCGGCGAGGAGTTCACCTTGCTGTTGCCCAATACCGATGCCCAGGGGGCGAGCCAGATCGTCCAGGAGATTCTGGCGCTGCTGCGCCGCCAGGGCATGGTACACGCTGGCAGCCCGCTGGGGCTGGTGTCGGCCAGCGCCGGGATTGCGGTGAGCGCCCCGACTGGGGAGCAGGTGACGCCGGAGAACCTGATGGCGGCGGCGGATGCGGCGCTTTACCAGGCCAAGCGCCAGGGGCGGGATCGCTATTGCCTGGCGGCGGGAGTGGAGGTGGGGATGCAGCCTTGAGGTGGGTTGGTGCGGCGCTGTCTTGTTTGAATCGCCCAGATCGAGCGCCGCAAAACCTGCGGCGCCCCCCCTCACTCCACCTCCACCAACACCCCATCTCGCCCCAACCGATACCGCCGCAGATCCCGCGCCAGGGTCAGGTGCCCGCTGTAACACGCGCGCGCCTCCTCGCGCACTTCCTCGATCGAACTGCCGCGTCCGCCCTTGTCCTGGTAACGGGCGCTGAAATGCGTGAGCACCAGGTTCCTGACCCCGGCCGCCTCGGCAAAGCGCGCCACCGCGGCGGCCGTGCTATGGCCGAAACTGCCCTGGGCGCGCTCGATCACCGGTTGGGTGAAGGTCGCTTCGTGCACCAGCACATCGACATCCCGCGCCCACTCGGCCAACAGCTGCGGCCGGTCGTTGTCGCCGCAAACGATGAAGCGTTGCACCGGGCGCGTGGCCAGCAGGTACTGACGCGGCTCGAGCGTACGCCCCTGATGCTCGACGGCCTGGCCGTGGGCCAATTGCCCCCACAGCGGCCCCGGCGCAATGCCTTCGGCACGCAGCCGGTCGGTGTCCAGCCGGGGTTCGGGGTCGCTTTCCTCGAACACAAAGCCCCAGGACGGCACTCGGTGCGACAGCGCCAAGGCGCTGACCTGCATATTGTCGAATGCCATCTCGGTGAAGGTCTCCAGGTCGGTGAACTGCAGCTCGAATGCCAGGTAGCTTTCGCTGACCGCCAGGCTCTGTCGGACCCACGCCTGCAAGGCCGTGGGCATCACCAGCAACAAGGGCTCCTTGCGCCCGGACATGCCGGCACTGGCCAGCAAGCCTGGCAAGCCGAAGCAATGGTCGCCGTGCACATGGGTGATGAAGATGGCGCGTAGCTCGCACAGCGAAAGCGGGCTGTGCAGCAACTGGTGCTGGGTGCCCTCGCCGCAGTCGACCAGGTACCAGCGGCTGCCGCTGGCCTCGATGACCGCGGTGGCGCTGACGTTGCGGGCCTTGGTGGGCACCCCGGAGGAGGTGCCCAGAAACTGCAGGTCCATTGCCTGACTCCTTGAACGAACCACGTACCGCCCCGTGAACCGGAGCGTGCGGAGGCTAGCACGCTGGCCTGGGGCTGTCATCGCCGGCAAGACCAGCCCCTGTAGGCGCCGGCCTTGCCGGCGAACACCGGCGCCAGGCAATGCCAGGCTTACTTGAAATCCGCCTGCATCTGCGTGGCGATGCTCACCCCGCTGGAGGACTTCACGCAGACATCCAGGTAGTCGGTGAAGCGCGGCGGCACCGCGATGCCTTCGTCGAGCAGGCGACTGTTGTCGAACAGGTAATTGAGGTCGGCGAAGCCGCTGTACAGGCGCAGCGCGCGCAGCACCAGGCGCGGGTTGGCCGGGCCGATGCGGGTTTCGAAGCTGCTGGCCAGGGACTTGAGGTCGTCCGGGTCGACCTTGCGGTAGCGCTCGCCTACCGGTTGTGCGCCATTGGCCAGGGCAAAGGCCTCGTCGATCTCGGCGAAGGTGCAGGCCGAGCCATGGCCGGCGGAGATGTGGTACAGGTCATGGCCCAGCGCCGGCTTGAGCGTCAGGCCGATCAGCGCCTCGGCGCAGTAGTCCACCGGGATCACGTCGATCTGCTCGTCCAGGCCGCAGGTGAAGCTTTCCAAGGCGAAGCCCATGCGAAATACCCAGAAGATGCTGCCCGAGGCCTGGCAGCCCAGGCTGCGGTGGCCGACCACGATGGACGGGCGCGCCACCACCAGCGGCAGGGTGGGCAGCGCCTGGCGCATGCGCTGCTCGATCTCGGCCTTGGACGCGGTGTAGTCCACCAGTTGCTGCTCGGCCTCGGGGAATTCCCAGGATTCGCTGATCGGCGATTCGCGCTGTGGGCCACAGCACATGGCGGTACCGACATGCAGGAAGCGCTTGAGGCGTGGCGAGCGGCTGAGCACCTGGGCAAAGGCGAAGGTCCCTTCGACGTTGACCGGCCAGATGGTCGGATTCTTCGAGAACGAGGCCACCGCGGCGCAGTTGATTACCCGGTCGACTTGCATCAGGCGCGGGGTTTCGCGGGCCAGCCAGGCGGTGTCGAGGAAGTCGCCGAGGATGATCTGCTGCTCGCTCAGGGCCCTGCTCTGGGCTGCGCTGACACCGTGTTGGCGCAGGTTGTCGCGCAGGCGTTGCAGGCCTTGCTCAGGCGTTTGCGCGCGGACCAGGAAGAGCAGGCCCGGGCCATGGCCACTGGCGATCAGTTGGGCGGCCACCGAGCCCCCGAGAAAGCCGGTGGCGCCCGTCAGCAGAATGCATTCGTGCGGTGGGATGTGGGTGATGGTCGCACTAATGGCGGGGGCGTTCATAAGTTTCCTCGGCAATGAGTTGCCTGCTTTACATCACCTGGGGTGATGTAAAAGTTGTGTGAACAGTTTGGCCTCAACTAAGCATTTAACTGAGGTCGCGGGGCGTAGCCCCTGGTGACAGGCGTCTGCGCCTGGGCGGGCACAGCAAGGCAAGTGCCGACCAAGGCTGGCCGGCGACTGATTGTCGGCGGGGGAAACAATTAATTCAATTAACAGATCAGACAGTTTGAGGGGGTTTTAGTGAAAGAATTTTAATGCATGTTGAGAAGGTGTAAGTGTCTAGGGGCAATGTGTAATTAAGTTTAAAATTTGCAGATCTGTCGTTAGCATTGAACTTGCCGGGGCAGCAACACAGCCCCAGCAAGCTTGACGGGAAACGGCCATCGCCCATTCAGACGCGGGCCGGGTCCACCTTGTCCACCGCTATCTGCAAGCGCTCCAGCGCCTGCGCCACGACCTCGCGCGGCAACGCGCCATCGTCGGCCAGGGCCTTGAGCGCTGCCAGTACGATGAACTGCCGGTCCACCTCGAAATGCCGGCGCAGCGCCTCGCGGGTATCGGACTGGCCAAAACCATCGGTGCCCAAGGGTACGAAGCGACGCGCACCGACCCAGGGGCGAATCTGCTCGGCGTGGATCTTCATGTAGTCGGTGGCGACGACCAGCGGCCCTGCATGGGCCTGCAGCAACTGCGTGACGAACGGCAGTTTGGGCGTTTCCAGCGGGTGCAGCAGGTTCCAGCGCTCTACCTGCTGGGCCTCGCGGCGCACTTCGGTGAGGCTGGTGGCGCTCCAGACCTCGCTGCTGACCTCGTAGTCGTTGGCCAGTATCTCGGCGGCGGCGATCACTTCGGGCAGGATCGCGCCGCTGCCTGCGAGCTGGACATGCCGACCTGGACGCACCTTGTACTCGATGGGCAGGCGATACAAGCCCTTGAGAATGTTCGCCTCGGCACCGACGGGTAGCTCGGGGTGCGGGTAGTTTTCGTTGAGCAGGGTGATGTAGTAGTACACATCCTCCTGTTCCTGGTACATGCGCCGCAGGCCGTCCTGCACGATCACCGCCAGCTCGTAGGCGTAGGTCGGGTCGTAGGAGATACAGCACGGCACGGTGGCGGACATCACATGGCTGTGGCCGTCGTCGTGCTGCAAGCCTTCGCCCATCAAGGTGGTGCGCCCGGACGTGGCGCCCAGCAGGAAGCCCCGGGCACGGGCATCGCCGGCCGCCCACAGCAGGTCGCCGACCCGCTGGAAGCCGAACATCGAGTAGAAGATATAGAACGGCACGGTCATCACGCCGTGGTTGGCATAGGCGGTGCTGGCGGCGATCCACGACGAGGTGGCGCCTGATTCGTTGAGGCCTTCCTGGAGGATCTGGCCGTCGACGCTCTCCTTGTAGTACGACAGCGTGCCGGCGTCCTGGGGCGTGTACAGCTGGCCGACGGCGGAATGGATGCCGATCTGGCGGAACAGGCCTTCCATGCCGAAGGTACGCGATTCATCCGGCACGATGGGCACCACCAGGCGGCCGATCTCGGGGTCTTTGAGCAGGGTGCTGAGGATGCGCACGAAGGCCATGGTGGTGGAGATGGTCCGCTCGCCGGTGCCCTTGAGCTGCGCCTCGAGCGCGGCCAGCGGCGGCACCTTGAGCGCCGCCACCTGGGCATGGCGCGCCGGCACCTGGCCGCCCAGCGCGGCGCGCCGCGCCCGCAGGTACTCGGCTTCGCGGCTGTCCGGTGCCGGGCGCAGGTAGGGCAGCTCGCCCAGTTGCGTGTCGTCCAGCGCCAGGCCGAAGCGGTCGCTGAAGGCCTTGACCGCATCGGCGCCGATCTTCTTCAACTGGTGGTTGATGTTCTGCGCCTCGCCGGCCTCGCCCAGGCCGAAGCCCTTGACGGTCTTGGCCAGGATCACCGTGGGCCGGCCGCTGGTGCGCATGGCCGCGGCGTAGGCGTTGTACACCTTGACCGGGTCATGGCCGCCACGGGCCAGTTTCCAGATCTGCTCGTCGGACAGGTCGCTGACCAGGGCCAGCAACTCGGGGTACTTGCCGAAGAAATGCTCGCGCACATAGGCGCCATTCTGCGATTTGTAGGTCTGGTACTCGCCGTCGACGCATTCCATCATCCGTTGCTGCAGCAGGCCGCTGTGGTCCTTGGCCAGCAGCGCGTCCCAGCCGCTGCCCCAGACCACCTTGATCACGTTCCAGCCGGCGGCGCGGTACAGGCCTTCGAACTCCTGGATCACCTTGCCGTTGCCGCGCACCGGGCCGTCGAGGCGTTGCAGGTTGCAGTTGACCACGAAGATCAGGTTGTCCAGCCGCTCGCGGCCGGCCAGGGAGATCGCCGCCAGCGACTCGGGCTGGTCCATCTCGCCATCGCCGAGGAAGGCCCACACCTTGCGCCCCTGGTGGGCCTTGAGCTGGCGGTTCTCCAGGTAGCGCATGAAGCGCGCCTGATAGGCGGCGGTGATCGGGCCCAGGCCCATGGACACCGTGGGGAACTGCCAGAAGTCGGGCATCAGCCGTGGGTGCGGGTACGACGACAGGCCGTCGCGGTCGGTCTCGCGGCGGAAGTTGTCCAACTGGGCCTCGCTCAAGCGCCCTTCGGTGTAGGCGCGGCCATAGATCCCCGGTGCGCAATGCCCCTGGATGTACACCAGGTCGCCGGCAAAGCTGTCGCTGCGACCGCGGAAAAAGTGCTCGAAGCCCACGTCATACAGCACCGCTGCCGAGGCATAGGTGGCGATATGCCCGCCAACCCCGGAATGCCGGCCGGCGCGCAGCACCATGGTCAGGGCGTTCCAGCGGATATAGGCATTGAGCCGCTGCTCGATGGCCAGGTCGCCAGGGTAGGGCAGTTCGCGCTCGGGCGGGATGCTGTTGACATAGGGCGTGGTGACCCGGCCATGGAAGTCGCCATGGCGCGATACGTCGAATTCGAGCAGGCGGTCGATCAGGTAGTGCGCCCGGGGGCGCCCCTCGGCTTCCACCACCGAGGCGAGGGAGTCGAGCCACTCGCGGGTTTCCTCGGGGTCTTCATCACGCAGGGCATGTTGCGGGGTCATGGTAACGCTCCTTGTTGCAGGGGCCGGGCATCTCCGGCAGCTGATGTAGTTGCAGTTGCAATTGAATCTAACGCTGACGACGGTATCATTGCAACTGCAACGAAAAACCCTTGGAGAGATCATGACCACCCCCGCGCCAGACCTCTGGTACAGCTTCATCCGTGCCCACCGCTGCCTGATCCGCGAGATCGAACGGCGCCTGGCCGAGCAGAAACTGCCGTCCTACGCCTGGTACGACACCTTGTGGGGGATCGAGAGCGGCCAGGATGGCGCACGACGCATGCACGAGCTGGCCGACGCCATGGCGATCGAGCGCTACAACCTGACGCGCCTGGTCGATCGGCTGGAGAAGGAAGGCCTGGTCACCCGGGAAAAGGCGCTGGACGACGGCCGCGGCGCGATCGCCCGGATCACCCCCAGTGGCCGGGCGCTGCGCAAGCAGATGTGGCAGGTGTACGAGCAATCGGTGGCCGAGCTGTTCCTGGTCGAGTTCGACGAACAGCAGCGCGGGGTGTTCGCCCGGGCGCTGGAGCAGGCCAGCCGCAACGCCCGAACCTCAGGTAAAAACTGACAGCCAGGCGCCGCGCAGGATGGCCCCGGCGGCGCCGGTGTTCGCCGGCAAGGCCGGCGCCTACAGCGGTTGCGAGCCTACTCCTGGATCAACTACGGAAGAACGCCAGCAAGTCGGCATTGATCACCTCGGCATGGGTGGTCGGCATGCCATGGGGGAAACCGGCGTAGGTCTTCAGCGTGCCCTGGGGCAGCAGTTTGGCCGACAGCGGCCCGGAGTTCTGGTAAGGCACGATCTGGTCGTCGTCGCCGTGCATCACCAGCACCGGTATGTTCACCTGCTTGAGCGCTTCGCTGAAGTCGGTCTGGGAGAAGGCGACGATACCGTCGTAATGCGCCTGGGCGCAGCCCATCATGCCCTGGCGCCACCAGTTGAGGATCACCCCCTGGTCGGCCTTGGCGCCGGGGCGGTTGTAGCCGTAGAACGGCCCTGCCGGGATGTCGTGGTAGAACTGCGCGCGGTTGGCCTTGAGCTGCGCCTGCAAGTCATCGAACACGCTTTTGGGCAAACCGCCGGGGTTGCTGGCGGTCTTGACCATCAGCGGCGGCACCGCGGCGATGATCGCCGCCTTGGGCACCGGGTCCTCGGGGTGGCGGGCCAGGTAGTGGATTACCTCGCCGCCGCCGGTGGAGTGGCCCACGTGGATCGCGCCACGCACGCCCAGGTGCTGGACCACGGCGGCGACGTCATCGGCGTAGTGGTCCATGTCATGGCCATCCCAGACCTGGCTGGAACGCCCGTGGCCGCGGCGGTCGTGGGCGACCACGCGGTAGCCCTGGGCGACGAAGTAGAGCATCTGCGCGTCCCAGTCGTCGGCGCTCAAGGGCCAGCCATGGTGGAAAAAGATCACCTGGGCATCGCGTGGGCCCCAGTCTTTGTAGAACAGGTCGATGCCTTCGCTCGTCGTGACGTATCCCATTTTGCGTCTCCTGTTATCGAGGGGTGCTGCTCATGAGGGTGGGCCAGCGCTTGGCCACCGGGTAACTCTAGGATTAAAGTGCACTTCAAGGTCAATCCCATTGCAAGGTGACGCATGAGAATAGGTGAACTGGCCAAGGTCACAGGCCTTGCCCCGTCGCGGATTCGGTTCTACGAAGCCAGCGGTCTGATCCAGCCGGTGCAGCGCAAGGCCAATGGTTATCGTGCCTACGATGCCGACTCGGTGTGGGTGCTGGAGATGATCACCAACGCCCAGGCCGCCGGTTTCTCGTTGGATGAAATCCGCCACTTGCTGCCAGCCAGGGCCAAGGGCTGGCAGCACGATGAACTGCTTGGCGGGCTCAAGCGCAAGGTCGAGGAGATCGAGCGGTTGCAGGAGCGCCTGGCGCGCAACAAGGCGCAGTTGCTGCTGGTGATCGAAGGCATTGAGAGCAAGCCCGAAGGGATGGCCTGCGTGGACAATTCGCAGCGGGTGCTGGAGCGCCTGCGTGAAGAGATGGCCCAGGACAAGGCAGGGCGTTGAGCCAGGGGCCCAACGCGGCCCTGTGGCGTCAGTTGTCGGCGTGCAACGCCGCCAACGGCTTGGGCGCATACAGCGCGCTCTGGAACGCTGGCACATACTCGTACTTCAGCATCCGCCCCAACTGCAGCTCACGGATGTACTGCGCCAGGCTGCCATCGCCAAGCACCAGCTCCACCGCGTCGGCGCTCATGCTCGAGGCATGGGCGGTCTGCCGCGAGGTGGCGTAGCCATAGGCCAACCGCCCCTGGTGATCGAGGTTGGTGAAGCTGTTGGTCACCAGCTCCGGCTCATCGGACAGGCCCTGCAGCTTGCGTCCACGCATCAGCACATCGAGCTTGCCGGTCTGTGCGTCGAGGATGTCGTAGGTGACAGCGGCGGTGTCCTCGCGGCGGTTGATCGGGGTCAGCCACTTGGGCAGGTTGTAGCCGACCACGCCGCGCACCCGCGCCAATTCGGTGTTCACCGGCAGCTTGAGGACATAGCCCCAGAAGTCCTTGGACAGTGATTGCCCGACCAGGGTGAACGGCCCGAAGTTCGACTTGCCCGGTTTGTTGGTGATGATCGACAGGGCGATTTCGTTGTAGCTGTCGTTGTCGCAATAGTCATAGCTGTAGGCGGTGAGCGCCACCAGGCCACGGCCCGGCCACACCTGCAGCGGCTGCACCTGAGCCAATACCTCGGCGGGCATCAGCGCGCGCAGGCGTTTAAGGTCGGCGGTGTATACTGCGGTGATACGGCTGTTCTGGTAGTAGAAGTTCGGCGAGTAGGAGGCGAAGCCCATGTCGACCTGGGTCTTGTGCAACCCCTTGAACCAGCTCAGGTCCAGCTCCGGCGCTTGCTGGTGGATCACCGACAGCGGCGGGTTGGAGCGATAGCGCTCGTACAGCCCGCCCTTTAGCACCGGCACGGGGTGCCCGGCGATGTCGATCAGAGTGGTGTCGGCGTGCTCGGGGATGCCGTTGGCGGCATGGCTGACAGGGGCCAGCAGGGCGCCGGCCAGGGCGGCGACAGGTCCAAGTTTCACGGTGCGGTTCTCCAGGGCGTGCTTGACGAAGCGAGAAGGAAAGTCACAGCACCTGCACCCTAACGTTCAACCCAACTTGAGAGTCAATGGCCAAGTTTTTCGCTGTGGCGGGCTTGACCTTAAAGTTGACTTCAAGGCTAAGGTCGCCGTACCAACTCGCTGAGGTACTGTCGATGGACGTGTTCTCCCCCCTGACCCTGCCCAATGGCTCGATCATCCCCAACCGCATTGCCAAGGCCGCCATGGAGGAAAACATGGCCGACGCCGACCATGCCCCCTCCGCGCAATTGATGCGCCTGTACCAGGCCTGGGCCGAGGGCGGTGTGGGGCTGATCATCAGCGGTAATGTCATGGTCGACAACCGCGCCATGACCGGCCCGGGCGGGGTGGTGCTGGAGGATGACCGGCAACTGCCGCGTTTTCGCCAGTGGGCCGCCACCGGGCGGGCCAAGGGCGCGCAGTTCTGGTTGCAGATCAACCACCCTGGCCGGCAGATGCGCGCCAACCTGGGCCAGGTGACCTGGGCGCCGTCGGCCGTGGCGCTGGACCTGGGCAAGATGTCCAAGCATTTCGCCACGCCGCAGGCGATGACGGCCGAGGTGATCGAGGATGTAATCCGGCGCTTCGCCAACACCGCCCGGTTGGCGGAGCAGGCGGGCTTTACCGGGGTAGAAATCCATGCCGCGCACGGCTACTTGCTCAGCCAGTTCCTCTCGCCCCTGACCAACCAGCGTACCGACCAGTGGGGCGGCTCGCTGGAAAACCGCGCGCGTTTGCTGCTGGAAATCGTCAAGGCGGTGCGCGCGGTGGTGGCGCCGGGCTTTGCCGTGGCGGTCAAGCTCAACTCGGCGGACTTCCAGCGCGGCGGCTTCAGTGCCGACGATGCCAGGCAGGTGGTCGGCCTGCTCAACGGCTTGTCGGTAGACCTGGTGGAGCTGTCCGGCGGCAGCTACGAGGCGCCGGCGATGCAGGGCCAGGCCCGGGATGGCCGGACATTGGCGCGTGAGGCCTATTTCCTGGAGTTCGCCAAGGATATTCGCGCGGTGGCGAACATGCCGGTGATGGTCACCGGCGGGATCCGCCGCCGGCCGATTGCCGAGCAGGTGGTGCACAGCGGCGTGGAGATGGTCGGCATCGGCACCGCGCTGGCCATCGACCCGGCCTTGCCCCAGGCGTGGCGCGCGGGCAGGGACGCAGTGCCAGCGCTGCGGCCGATCACCTGGAAGAACAAGGCGCTGGCCTCGCTGGGCAACATGGCCATGGTCAAGTTCCAGTTGCGCCAATTGAGCGAGGCCAAGGCGCCCGACCCGCAGGTGGCCCCCTGGTGGGCGCTGCTGCGCCAGCAATGGGCCGATGCCGCGCGCACCCGCCAGTACCGCCGGCGCATGGCGCGACAATAACGCCCCGGCACGGCCCGCAGATGCGATAATGCCGGGGTTTTCACCAGGGCTTGCGCATGCTGACCATCTCCAACACCGTGCATCTGCCGGATGCCGACATCGAGCTCACCTACATCCGCGCCCAGGGCGCGGGTGGGCAGAACGTCAACAAGGTCTCCAGCGCCGTGCACCTGCGCTTGGACATTCCTGCCTCGTCGCTGCCGGCGTTCTACAAGGAACGCCTGCTGGCGCTACGTGACAGCCGCATCACCGCCGATGGGGTGCTGATCATCAAGGCCCAGCAGTACCGCACCCAGGAGCAGAACCGCGCCGACGCCTTGGCGCGCCTGGTCGAGCTGATCCAGGGTGCCACCAAGGTCGAGAAAAAGCGCCGCCCGACCAAGCCGACCCTGGGTTCGAAGACCCGTCGGCTGGAGTCCAAGAGCCGGCGCGGCACGCTCAAGGCGGGGCGGGGCAAGGTGCAGTTCTAGGCTTTTTCTACAGCGCCTAAGCACGCGGCAACGCGGCGAGCATACGGTCGAACGTTGTCAGGGCGCAGGGACTGGCCTGACGCTCCAGCGCAGGCAGCGCGGCGGGTAAGTCGAAGCGTACCCGACCGGGCAGCACCGACTCCAGGGCCGCGTACCATTCCAGCAGCGCCGGCTGCAGGCGCACATGCAACTCGAAATTCGAACGCCGGCGGGTGAGATCCGCTCTGGCGCGTTCGCGCGCCAGTTGCGGGTCGATGCGTGCTACCAGGTAGCGGTCGGCAAAGCCGATGCGCCCCTGGGCGAGGGTGGCGCGGGTGGCGTCCCGCTCCAGGCGCCAGTCCTGTTCGCTGGCCTCGCCGATCCGCCACAAGGTCCAGATGTAGTGAAGCTTCAGCGGGTCGCTGTCGCAGATCGCCCAGGCGCTGCGTGCTTGCTGGTGCAACGCTGCCTGCCAGCGCTCGACATTGCGCTCGGCCCAGAACGCGGCGGCGGCCTGCGGCTGCTGGGCGCGGTCCGGGGCGTTGGCGAAACGGCCGTGTTCGGCGACGACATGTTCGCCGCCGTGCCTGCTGCACCAGGTGGTCTTGCCACCGGCGCTGATCCCCTCGACCACCACGATCATCGTTTCGACTCCCTTCAATGAGCGCGCGAGTCTATAGCATCTGTGTATAAGCAGCAGGATTGAAATTACCAATAGCGCTGATGGGCAGGATCAATTTAGCGATCGGGCGTGGCCTCCTTAACCTTTTCCAGGCGCATCAAGACGCCTGTATAGAGCCTTTAGGAGTACATCATGATCCCGTTCAAACTGTTTCAGCCTGGTCGCCTGCTGGTGGCCAGCGCCCTGGCCGCCAGCCTGCTGTCGCTGTCGGTGCAGGCCGCCACGCTGACCCGCGACAACGGCGCGCCAGTGGGCGACAACCAGAACTCGCAGACCGCCGGCCCCAACGGTTCGGTGTTGCTGCAGGACGTGCAACTGCTGCAAAAGCTGCAGCGCTTCGACCGTGAGCGGATTCCCGAGCGCGTGGTGCATGCCCGCGGCACCGGCGCCCATGGCCAGTTCACCGCCAGCGCCGACATCAGCGAGCTGAGCATGGCCAAGGTGTTCCGCCCTGGCGAGAAGACCCCGGTGTTCGTGCGCTTCTCGGCCGTGGTGCATGGCAACCACTCGCCGGAAACCCTGCGTGACCCGCGCGGCTTCGCCACCAAGTTCTACACCGCAGACGGCAACTGGGACCTGGTGGGCAACAACTTCCCGACCTTCTTCATCCGCGACGCGATCAAGTTCCCGGACATGGTCCACGCCTTCAAGCCCGACCCGCGCAGCAACCTCGACGACGACGCGCGGCGCTTCGACTTCTTCTCCCATGTACCTGAGGCCACCCGCACCCTGACCCTGCTGTACTCCAACGAGGGCACCCCGGCCAGCTACCGCGAGATGGACGGCAACAGCGTGCATGCCTACAAGCTGGTCAACGCCAAGGGCCAGGTGCACTACGTGAAGTTCCACTGGAAGAGCCTGCAAGGGCAGAAGAACCTCGACCCGAAACAGGTCGAGCAGGTCCAGGGCCGCGACTACAGCCACATGACCCACGACCTGGTCACGGCGATCAACAAGGGCAATTTCCCGAAATGGGACCTGTACATCCAGGTACTCAAGCCTGAGCAACTGGCCAGCTTCGACTTCGATCCGCTGGATGCCACCAAGATCTGGCCCGACGTGCCGGAGCGCAAGATCGGCCAGATGGTCCTGGACCGCAACGTCGACAACTTCTTCCAGGAAACCGAGCAGGTGGCCATGGCGCCGTCGAATCTGGTGCCGGGCATCGAGCCTTCCGAGGACCGCCTGCTGCAAGGCCGACTGTTCGCCTATGCCGACACCCAGATGTACCGGGTTGGCGCCAACGGCCTGGGCCTGCCGGTGAACCGTCCGCGCAACGAGGTGAACACCCTCAACCAGGATGGCGCGGCGAACAACGGCCACACCAGCAGTGGCGTCAACTACCAGCCGAGCCGCCTGCAGCCGCGTGACGAGCAGGCCAGCGCGCGTTACTCGCAGGCGCCGCTGAGCGGCACCACCCAGCAGGCGAAGATCCAGCGCGAGCAGAACTTCAAGCAGACCGGCGAGCTGTTCCGCTCGTACAGCAAGAAGGAGCAGACCGACCTGATCAACAGCCTCGGCGGGGCGCTGGCGATCACCGACGAGCAGAGCCGCTACATCATGCTGTCGTTCTTCTACAAGGCCGACGCCGACTACGGCACTGGCTTGGCCAAGGTGGCCAAGGCCGACCTGAAGCGTGTTCAGCAGTTGGCGGCGAAGCTGCAGGACTGACCTTGTCATGCAGGAGCCGGCTGTGCCGGTGCCAGGTTGCATGTAGCCTGGTACGCCAGCAAGGCTGGCTCCTCCCCAGGAGGCTGCCATGTACCAATGCATACTCGCCGCCGTGCTCGGCTTGTTGGCCGCCACGGCCCAGGCCGAGGACGCCGCGCAGGTCGAGCAACGCCTGCGCGACTACTACTTCGAAGCGGCACGCCAGGGCGATCAGGCCGTGCTCGGGCAATTCATCCAGGCCGGTTACAACCTCAACGTGCAGGATGCCAAGGGCTACACCGGGCTGATCCTTGCCGCCTACCATGGCCAGGGCGCAGCGGTGGAGCAACTGCTGGTGGCTGGCGCCGACCCCTGCGCCCAGGACCTGCGCGGCAATACCGCGCTGATGGGGGCGATCTTCAAGGGCGAGTTGCGCATTGCCCGGCGCCTGCTCGAGGCCCCCTGCAGCCCCGACCAGCGCAACGCCAGCGGCCAGACCGCCGCCATGTACGCGGCGCTGTTCAAGCGTGACGACCTGCTCCAGGCACTGACCGCCCGTGGTGCCGACCCGCACGCCCAGGATGCCTTGGGCAACAGTGTCGACAGCCTGCGCCGGGGTCAGCTCAACGGTGTTCGCTAGCCGCCGGTGACCGGTGGGAAAAAGGCAACATCGTCGCCGTCGGCCAAGGGCTCGTCGAGGCTGCACAGGTCCTGGTTGCGGGCACACATCAGGTTGGCCTGGCCTAGGGTTCGCGCCCACGGCTCGCCACGCGCGACCAGCAACTGCCGCAGGTCGCGCAAGCTGGCCAGGGCCGGTGTCCAGGCCAGGTCCTCGCCGTCGCTGCCCAGCAACTCGCGGTAGCGGGCAAAGTAGTTCACCCGGATCATCAGGCGTCCTCCAGCTGGTACAAGCCCGAGCGCCCACCCGACTTGCGCAGCAGGCGCAGCCAGTCGATCTGCAGGCTGCGGTCGACCGCCTTGCACATGTCGTACAGGGTCAGCGCCGCCACGCTGGCGGCGGTCAAGGCCTCCATCTCGACCCCGGTGGCTCCCTTGAGGGTGCAGGTGGCGATGATTCGCACCGAATCCGGCGCCACCGCCTTGAGCTCGACGGTCACCGCTGCCAGCAGCAACGGGTGGCACAGCGGGATCAGCTCGTGGGTGCGCTTGGCGGCCATGATCCCGGCAATGCGCGACACCGCGAAGACATCGCCCTTGGGGTGGCCGCCGGCATTGATCAGGGCCAGGGTCTCGGGTTTCATCCGCACCCAGGCTTCGGCCACGGCTTCGCGGCGGGTGTCGGCCTTGTCGCTGACATCGACCATGTGCGCGTGACCGCGATTGTCCAGGTGGGTCAGCGGGCTGGCTGGGGCAGGGGCGTGGTTCATGGGGTCTCCAGGGTACGGCTGGGGGCGAGGGCCGGGCACAGCAGGGCGCGGGCCTCGGCGAAGCACTGTTGGGCCAGGGCCGAGCGCGGTTCGCTGCGGCGCAGCAACAGGCCGACTGGCGCATGGATGGCGGCGGCGTTGATCGGCAGGATGCGGATATGCTCGCTCAGGCCTTCCAGGCCGTGGTCCAGGGGCATGATCGCGCAGCACAGGCCAGCGCTGACGCCCTGGATCAGCTGGTAGGTCGAGTCGCTCTCGAGGATCGATTGCGGGTGCAGGCCACGGCTGCGAAAGCTCAGGTCGATCGACTGGCGGTAGTGCATGCCCTGGGACAACAGCCCCAGCGGCAGCTGCTCCAAGGCCTCCCAGGTCAGGCTCGGGGTGCTGAAGCGAAAGTGCCGGCTGTCGTAGAGCAGGCCCATGCGCGTGGCGCCCAGCTCGATGACGTCGAAATAGTTGCGGTTGATCCGGTCCAGGTAGCAGATGCCCAGGTCCAGCTGGTTGCGGCTCAGGCCATCGGTCACCTGTTCGGAGCTCAGCGAGGTCAGCTGGATCTGCAATTGCGGATAGCACTCGATCAGCGGCTTGAGCAGGCCCATCAGGTTGAAGCTCGACAGCGGCACCATGCCGATGCGCAGGCTGCCGACCAGCCGTCCGCGGCAACTGGCGGCCTCGGCTAGCAGGCCGTCATAGGCTGCCAGCAAGGTGCGGGTCCAGGCCAGGATACGTTCGCCGGCCTCGGTGAAACCCTCGAAACGCTGGCCACGGGTCACCAGCACCAGCCCAAGCTCGTCTTCCAGGTTGCGCAGGCGCATCGACAGCGTCGGCTGGGTGATGTGGCACAGCGCGGCGGCCTGGCCGAAGTGTCGGGTCTGGTCCAGGGCGATCAGGAACTTGAGTTGTTTGATATCCATGTGACGCCTTGCCGGTAAGTTGCTATCGGGACATGGCGTTGCCGACCATGTTTCAAGGCGACGAAAAGTAAAGTGAAGTGCCCAGGGCGTCCAATGGGAAATAACGAAGAACTGATAGAGGTGATTGATGATGGGCGTTGATAGAGCCTGTTGATGGGCCGGTTCATATTATCGATTGGACGCCTGTTTATAGCCGCTCTAGTTTCTGCGGATTATTCGCCAGCACTGTGGGGTTAGCCATGAGCGTAAAACCTGATGCCGTATTTGTTCCGCTGAATATCGCCGTATTGACCGTCAGCGATACCCGTACTTTCGAAACCGACACCTCCGGCGAACTGCTGGCCACCCGCGCGGTGGACATGGGCCATCGCCTGGTGGCGCGGGTGTTGCTCAAGGACGACCTGTACCGGATCCGCGCCCAGGTGGCCAACTGGATCGCCGACGATGGCGTGCAGGTGGTGCTGATCACCGGTGGCACCGGCTTTACCGGGCGTGACAGCACGCCCGAGGCGGTGGCGTGCCTGCTGGACAAGCAGATCGATGGTTTCGGCGAGCTGTTCCGCGCGCTGTCGATCCTCGACATCGGCACCTCGACCGTGCAGAGCCGGGCCCTGGCCGGGCTGGCCAATGGCACCCTGGTGTGTTGCCTGCCGGGTTCGACCGGAGCGTGCCGAACCGCCTGGGAGGGCATCCTGGTGGAGCAGCTCGACGCCCGCCATCGGCCCTGCAACTTCGTGCCCCACCTGAAGGCCGCAAGCCGCTGCGGGCCACGGCCATGAGCGCGCTTCCTATATAAACCTGCGTGCAATTAAGTTCGGGCGCGATAAGCGCGGCCCTAGCCTAGGGCGAAAATAACAGCGCGTCCAATTGCAATGAATGAACAGTTGATCAGTGCGCTCTATCAGGGCGTGTTGATAGAGCAGGCCGATCAACCTGTCATTACTTTTGATTTGACGCCTGCGCCTGGCAAAAATAGCCTGCAGCGGTCGACAGTTTCGAAGTACCGGTTAATTAACTAAACCGAAAGTTCAAACTGGCCCTCCCGCGTGAATCGATCAAGGGTGATCCTGATGAGCGAAGAAGAACATATCAAAAGTTACAACGGCCCGGCGGCCGGCTGGGGCGCGCTGATGAGCGTGACCAAGGCCTGGCTGGGCAGCGAGAATGCGGTCAAGAACGTCCGCGCGATGCTCAAGACCAACCAGAACAGCGGCTTCGACTGCCCCGGCTGTGCCTGGGGCGAGTCGCCCGAAAACGGCATGGTCAAGTTCTGCGAGAACGGCGCCAAGGCGGTGAACTGGGAAGCCACCGGCCGTTCGGTCGACCCGGACTTCTTCGCCCGCTACAGCGTCAGCGCCTTGCTCGAGCAGAGCGACTACTGGCTCGAATACCAGGGGCGCCTGACCCATCCGATGCGCTACGACGCCAGCACCGACCACTATGTCCAGATCAGCTGGGACGAAGCCTTCGCCCTGATCGCCCGCCACCTGAACGGCCTCGAGTCGCCCGACCAGGCCGAGTTCTACACCTCTGGCCGGGCCAGCAACGAGGCGGCGTTCCTCTACCAATTGTTCGTGCGCAGCTTCGGCACCAACAATTTCCCCGACTGCTCGAACATGTGCCACGAGGCCAGCGGCCTGGGCATGGGCGATACCCTGGGCGTGGGCAAAGGCACCGTGGTGTTCCATGACCTGGAGCAAGCCGACGCGATCTTCGTCATTGGCCAGAACCCCGGCACCAACCACCCGCGCATGCTCGAACCGCTGCGCGAGGCGGTGGAGCGGGGCGCCCAGGTGGTCTGCTTCAACCCCCTCAAGGAGCGCGGCCTGGAGCGCTTCCAGCACCCGCAGCACCCGTTCGAGATGCTTCGCAACGGCTCCGAGCCCACCAATACCGCCTACTTCCGCCCGGCCCTGGGCGGCGACATGGCGGTGTTGCGCGGCATGGCCAAGTTCCTCTTGCAGTGGGAGCGCGAAGCCCAGGCCAACGGCATGCCGGCGGTGTTCGACCATGCCTTCATCAAGGCCCATACCAGCGGGATGGACGCCTACCTGGCCCAGGTCGACGCCACCTCGTGGGCGCATATCGTCGAGCAGTCCGGGCTGAGCCTGGCCGAGATCGAACTGGCCGCACGCATGTACCGCAAGGCCGAACGGGTGATCATGTGCTGGGCCATGGGCGTCACCCAGCATCGCCATTCGGTGCCGACCGTGCAGGAGATCGTCAACCTGCAACTGCTGCGCGGCAACGTTGGCCGACCGGGCGCCGGCCTGTCGCCGGTGCGCGGGCACAGCAACGTGCAGGGCGACCGCACCATGGGCATCGACGAGAAGCCGCCTGCCTGGTTGCTGGACAACCTCGAGAAGCGCTTCGCCATCGACGCACCGCGCGGCCACGGCCACAACGCCGTGTTGGCGATCCAGGCCATGGAAGAAAAGCGCGCCAAGGTGTTCATCGCCCTGGGCGGCAACTTTGCCCAGGCCACCCCGGACACCCCGCGTACCCATGCGGCGCTGCGCAACTGCGAACTGACCGTGCACATCTCCACCAAGCTCAACCGCTCGCACCTGGTCACCGGCCGCGACGCCTTGATCCTGCCTTGCCTGGGCCGCACCGAGATCGACCTGCAGGCCGAAGGCCCGCAAGGCGTGACCGTGGAGGATACCTTCAGCATGGTGCACATCTCCCATGGCCAGTTGCAGCCACGCTCGGCGCTGCTGCGTTCGGAGCCGGCGATCGTCGCCGGCATGGCCAAGGCCACCCTCGGCGACCGGCCGATCGACTGGGACTGGACGGTGGCCGACTATGGGCGCATCCGCGACCTGATCGCCGACACCATCCCTGGTTTCAACGATTTCAACGCCCGCTTGCAGCACCCAGGCGGCTTCCACCTGGGCAACGCTGCCGCCGAGCGCGAGTGGAACACCGCCAGCGGCAAGGCTCAGTTCAGCGCCACCGAGCTGCCGGCGCAACTGGTCAACGAGGCGGTGCTGGCCCGTGGCGACAAGCCGGACCTGATCCTGCAGACTCTGCGCTCCCACGACCAGTACAACACCACCTTGTATGGCCTGGACGACCGCTACCGCGGGGTGTTCGGCCTGCGCGAAGTGGTGTTCGCCAACGAAGCGGACATCCGCCGCCTGGGCTTCGAGCCGGGCGAGAAGGTCGACCTGGTGTCGCTGTGGGAAGACGGCCTGGAGCGCCGGGTCAATGGCTTCACCCTGGTGGCCTACGACATTCCCCAGGGCCAGGCCGCGGCGTACTACCCGGAGACCAACCCGCTGGTACCGCTGGAAAGCTACGGCGATCGCACCTTCACGCCGACCTCCAAGTTCGTCGCGATCAAGCTGGCCAAGGCGCAAGCCGACGGCCTGATCCACACCGTCGCCGGCTGAGCCTTCACTTCCTTCATTCATCGACTGCGGCTCCCCGGGCGTACCTCGCCCGTGGGCGCTGCCTGTCCACAAGGATATTGTCATGTCGAATCTGGGTGCGCTGGACCTGGCGCGGCTTCAATTCGCCTTCACGGTCTCGTTCCACATCATTTTCCCGGCCATCACCATCGGCCTGGCCAGTTTCCTGGCTGTGCTCGAAGGGTGCTGGTTGAAAACCCACAACACGGTGTACAAGGACCTGTACACGTTCTGGTCGAAGATCTTCGCCGTCAACTTCGGCATGGGCGTGGTCTCGGGGCTGGTCATGGCCTATGAGTTCGGCACCAACTGGGCACGCTTCTCCGACTTCGCCGGTAGCGTCACCGGGCCGTTGCTCACCTACGAGGTGCTCACCGCGTTCTTCCTCGAGGCCGGCTTCCTCGGCGTGATGCTGTTCGGCTGGGACCGGGTCGGGCGCAAGCTGCACTTCTTCGCCACCGTGATGGTGGCCATCGGCACGCTGATCTCGATGTTCTGGATCCTCTCCTCGAACAGCTGGATGCAGACGCCCCAGGGCATCGAGATCGTCGATGGCCGGGTGGTGCCGCTGGACTGGTTCAAGATCGTCTTCAACCCGTCGTTCCCGTACCGCCTGGCGCACATGGCGCTGGCCGCGTTCCTTTCCACCGCGTTCTTCGTCTCGGCCTCCGCCGCCTGGCACCTGCTGCGCGGGCGCGACACGCCGCAGATCCGCAAGATGCTGTCGATGGGCATGTGGATGATCCTGGTGGCCACCCCGGTGCAGGTGGTGGTGGGCGATGCCCACGGCCTGAACACCCTGGAGCACCAGCCGGCGAAGATCGCCGCCATCGAAGGGCATTGGCAGAACACGCCGGGCGAGCCCTCGCCGCTGGTGCTGTTCGGCCTGCCGGACATGGCCGGCGAAACCACCCGCTACAGCCTCGAGGTGCCGTACCTGGGCAGCCTGATCCTGACCCACAGCCTGGACAAGCAGATTCCCGCGCTCAAGAGCTTCGCCAAGGAGGACCGGCCCAACTCGACCATCGTGTTCTGGAGCTTCCGGGTCATGGCCGGGCTGGGCATGCTGATGCTTGCGTGTGCCCTGCTGGCCCTGGTGCTGCGGCGCAACGGCGCGCTGTACCGCAACCGCCTGTTCCTCCGGTTCGCCCTGCTGATGGGCCCGTCGGGGCTGATCGCCTTGCTGGCCGGCTGGTTCACCACCGAAGTGGGCCGCCAGCCCTGGGTGGTCTACGGCATGCTGCGCACCACCAACGCCGCGTCCAACCACAGCGCCGCGCAGATGAGCCTGACCCTGGCGCTGTTCGTGCTCATCTACTGCTCGGTATTCACCGTGGGGATCGGCTACATGATGCGCCTGGTGCGCAAGGGCCCGGTCGCCCACGAGCAACTGCCGAGCCCCGCACAACCGCAATCGCTGGCCACCGCGCGTCGCCCGCTGTCCGTCGCCGACTGAGAAGGAGCTGAACAATGACGATTCAAGGTATCGACCTGTCGATCATCTGGGGCGTGATCATCGCCTTCGGCCTGATGATGTACGTGATCATGGACGGTTTCGACCTGGGCCTGGGGATTCTCTTCCCGCTGATCAGCGACTCGCGTGAGCGCGACGTGATGATGAACACCGTGGCCCCGGTGTGGGACGGCAACGAAACCTGGGCGGTGCTCGGCGCGGCGGCGCTGTATGGGGCCTTCCCGCTGGCCTACTCGGTGATCCTCGAGGCGCTGTACCTGCCCTTGGTGCTGGTGCTGGCCGGGCTGATCTTCCGCGGCGTGGCCTTCGAGTTCCGCTTCAAGGCCGAGGCGCACAAGCGCCACTGGTGGGACAAGGCGTTCATCGGCGGCTCGGTGCTGGCCACCTTCTTCCAGGGCGTGGCCATCGGCACCTATATCTGCGGCATCCCAGTGCTTGACCGTCAGTTCGCCGGCTCCGGCTGGGACTGGCTGGCACCGTTCCCGCTGTTTTGCGGTGTCGGCTTGCTGCTGACCTATGCGCTGCTGGGCAGCACCTGGCTGCTGATCAAGACCGATGGCATGCTCGAGGCGCGCATGCGTCACTACAGCCGACCGCTGACCTACGCCTTGGCCGCGGTGATCGTGGTGATCTGCGCCTGGACCGCCTGGCTGCATGACGACATCGCCCAGCGCTGGTTCGGTGCCAGCCACTGGCTGCGCTCGGCCCTGATCGCGGTGCTGGCCGTGGTGGCGGTGGTGATGATCCAGAAAGCGCTGCGCAAGCGCCATTCGCACCTGCCGTTCATGGCCGTGGTGGGGCTGGTGTTGCTCGGCTACCTGGGGCTGGCGATCAGCATCTGGCCGAACATCGTGCCACCGGCGCTGACCCTGTGGCAGGCCGCGGCGCCGCTGACCAGCCAGTTGTTCGCGTTGATCGGCGCGCTGTTCATCATCCCGATCATCCTGGCCTACACCTTCTGGAGCTACCACGTGTTCCGCGGCAAGGTGCTGCCGGGGGACGCTTACCACTGAGTGTCGATGTCAGCGAGAGGGCCGCGATGCGGCCCTCTTGGTTTTTCCAGAGGAGCCGGTCTTGCCGGCGAACACCGGCGTAGCCCGTGCCATCCATCACCGGCCGCACACGCAAGAACATCCTGTCCTATAGTTCCCGTTGCTTGGCCAAGCTGAAAGCAGCAGGGAGCATGCCGTGAGCGCAAACGTCTTCCACAACACCCCCACGATCAGGGTGACGGATAACCGTGGGCTATCCGTGCGGGATATCGCCTACCACCGCCCCCCCGATACCTTGCTGGCGGCCGAGGCGCGCATTACCCGCCACAGCTACGACGCCCGGGGCTTGCTCAACCGCAGTACCGACCCCCGTCTGCACGAAACGGGCCTGAGCAACTTCACGCACGCGACCGACCTGCAAGGCAGCGACCTGCGCCGTCAAAGCGTCGATGCCGGCACCACGCTGGCCTTGAATGACACGGCGGGGCGCCCGCTGTTCAACGTGATAAACATCCGCACCGATGCAGCGATGCAGGATGATCGCGCCGCGGCGGTCACCCGCACATTCGAGTACGAGCCATCAGCGCTGGCAGGTCGACTCATTGCCATCAAAGAACGCGTCAGCGCCGAGCCCGCACGCATCACCGAGCGCCAGCTGTACGGCACCCATAGCGAGGCGGACAAGCAGCGCAACGTCGCAGGTCAGCCCATCAGTCACTACGACACGGCTGGCCTACAAACCATCGACAGCCTGGCCCTGACAGGGGCTGTGCTGTCAATGAGCCGACGCTTGCTCAAGGATGGCGACAACCCAGAGACGCTGGCCGACTGGCAAGGCCAGGACAGCGCCGTCTGGGACACCCTGCTGGCCCCCGATACCTACACCACGGTCACCGAGGCTGACGCCACTGGCGTGGTACTGGCTAGCAGCGATGCCGCAGGGCATCGCCAACGCCTGCGCTACAACGTGGCAGGCCAGCACTCGGCAAGTTGGCTGACCATCAAGGGCGGCGCCGAACAGGCGATCGTGAGTTCCCTGGGCTACAGCGCTGCCGGGCAGAAACTGCGCGAGGTGCATGGCAATGGCGTGGTCACCACCTACACCTATGCACCGCGCACCCAACGCCTGGTTGCGATCCG
Source organism: Pseudomonas sp. VA159-2 (assembly GCF_024126635.1). Taxonomy (NCBI): domain Bacteria; kingdom Pseudomonadati; phylum Pseudomonadota; class Gammaproteobacteria; order Pseudomonadales; family Pseudomonadaceae; genus Pseudomonas; species Pseudomonas sp. VA159-2. The sequence goes on from NZ_JAMYBV010000015.1 coordinate 77,369, forward strand.
CAGCGACCGCCTCGCAGCGCCGGCCAAGGTGCTACAAGACCTGCGTTATGCCTATGACCCGGTCGGCAATGTGTTGCATGTCAGCAATGATGCAGAGGCCACTCGATTCTGGCGCAACCAGGAAGTGGTGCCCGAGAACACCTACGTTTACGACACTCTGTACCAGCTGGTCAGCGCCACTGGACGCGAGATGGCCAACGGCGCACGGGATGGGAGCCGCTTGCCACACACCACCATCCCCTTGCCGCCTGACACGGCGGCCTATACCACCTACACCCGTGCCTATAGCTATGACATCGGTGGCAATCTGACGCAGATCCGTCACAGCTCGCCAGTGGCAGGCAACAGCTATTCCATCGACATGATGGTCAGTGACCGCAGCAACCGGGCGGTACTGAGCACCCTTGCGGGCAGTCCAGCGGAGGTCGAGGCATTGTTCGATGCCGGTGGCCATCAGTGCCAATTGCAACCGGGGCAAACCCTGGCCTGGACGTTGCGTGGAGAGCTGCAACGGGTAACCCCAGTAGTGCGTCCGGGGCAGGCTGACGATAGCGAATGTTATCGCTATCGCGCTAACGGACAACGCCTACTCAAGGTTAGCCGACAGCAGAGCCTCGGCGTTATGCAGACGCAACGCGCGCTGTACCTGCCAGGGCTGGAGCTGAGGACGACTGCACACGACGATACGCCAACGGAAAGCCTGCAGGTTGTCACCGTGGGCGCTGCGGGTAGTACGCAAGTGAGGGTGTTGCACTGGGTGCGCGGATTACCGGGGGGGATTACTAACGATCAGGTCCGTTACAGTTATAACGACTTGGTGGGCAGTAGCGGCCTGGAAGTGGACGCGACAGGCAGCGTAATCAGCAAGGAAGAATACTATCCGTATGGCGGCACGGCGGTGTGGGCGGCGCGCAGTCAGGTGGAGGCGAGCTACAAGAGCATTCGCTACTCGGGCAAGGAACGAGACGCAACTGGGTTGTATTACTACGGTCATCGTTATTACCAACCGTGGGCCGGCCGGTGGTTGTGCGCGGACCCAGCCGGGACGGTGGACGGGTTAAACTTGTATCGGATGGTCCGCAACAATCCGATGACGTTGTTTGATGTCGATGGGCTGTCGCCGGATGACGGTCAGGAACCCATGACGGTTGCGCAGCGCAGAAAGCTCTTTTCTGCCCCTGTTTCAACGCCACCCGCTCAACAGGCACCCTCGCGGCCTGCAGTTGCTGTAAAAAAAGTCCAAGCAGGTACCGAGCCCTTGCGGGCACCTATTGATCGCGGTCCCAGTGTAAACGCTGGTGTCTCGGTAGAGACTGTGCAGCCTTTAGCTTCTAAGCCCGCATCCAGTGGTACGGTAAATGCTTCGAGCGTGCCCGCGAGAACCCGATTTACCTTGTTCAGGGCCGACAACAGAAGCTATGACGTCTTGAGCAAGACCTCTCCAGAGGGGTTCAAGGCCTGGGTGCCCTTGGACGCCAAGATGGCCAGGCAACTTGCAAGTGTTTTTGTCGGAAAGAAAGACACATCTGGCCTACCTAGGCATGTCGTTGACAACATAAATAAATGGGGTCAAAAGCCCAGGCTTGGGGACTTGTCAACTTATATAAAGTACACAAAAGACAAGACTACGGTGTGGGTGTCCACGGCCATAAATACTGAAGCGGGTGGTCAAAGTGCAGGTGCGCCACTGTATGAAATATCAATCGAACTCTATGAATTTAGAATTGGCAAGAATGGACTTGAGCCATTGCCGGAGGGGCGGACAAAAAATATGGAGTTCTCATTGCTTCTTGATGGCTTGAGCATTGAAGAATCGAGTGTGATTGCGTTGAATCACGGTCCGAAAGATGATGCTGAAATATCCTTTCTCACGGCTATTCCCATGAAAAACATTCGACCCTATGCCGCCTGAGACGTGCTGGGGAAGCACTCAGCGTACGCTGGCGGCGCGTGCACATCGCGCGCGTCGACAGCAGGCCCTGTCCATCCTCCCCCGGGGTGCATTGCCGCACACCTGCCTGTATTTCGACCCATACCGCAACGTCATCTACCTGTTGCTGAGTCGGCCGGCCTGAGCCTTTCCCGAGGTGTTCGCCGGGTGCTGCGTTGAGGTACTATCGCCCCCTCGCAACGGCACCCAACCGCGCCAGACAAAGGACTGTATGCCCACCAAGTCGCCCGTGCGCCGCCTGCTCGGCTGTTTCGTTCTTGCCGCGCTCGCCGGCTGCCAGCCGGACCCCGCGCCGCCCCTGGACCAGCAACTGTATATCTGGCAGCGCCAATGGCGCCCGGCCCACGCCCAGGCCCTGGCCGACAGCCGGGCGGATTTCTCGACCCTCAGGGTGCTGGCGCTGCAGGCCCAGCCCAAGGCGGGGTGGAGCAGGGCGCTGGTCGACCTGCCCCGGCTCAAGGTTGATGGCCGCCCGCTGATCGCGGTGGTGCGCCTGGACGGCCAGCTTCCCGCGCTCGACCTTGCCGCCGCCCAAGGCCAGATCGCCCGGCTGCTGGCGGACTGGCAAGCCGCCGGCGTGACGCCAGAGGGGTTGGAGATCGACCATGACAGCGCCAGCGCCCGCTTGCCTGGGTATACCGCCTTCCTCCTGAGCCTGCGCGAGCGACTGCCGCCCGCCATGAAACTCAGCATCACTGCCTTGCCGGCCTGGCTCGCCAGCCCGCACCTGCCCGCGCTGTTGCAGGCGGTGGACAGCAGCGTGCTGCAGGTACACGCGGTCAGCGATCCGCGCCGCGGCCTGTTCGACCCGGTGCAGGCCAGGCAATGGGCCGAACGCTGGAGCCACGTCAGCGCCAAACCGTTCTATCTGGCCTTGCCTGCCTATGGCGTCGCGCTGCTGCCTGACACCGGTGGCGCGCCGGTGGTGGAAAGCGAAGTCCCCTTGAACCGAGCCGGCGAGCGCCACGAGCTGCTGGCCGATCCGCAGCAGCTGGCCGACCTGGGCCGGCAACTGCGCAACCAGCCGCCTGCGCACCTGGCCGGGCTGATCTGGTTCCGTCTGCCATTGCCTGGCGACCGCCGCGCCTGGAGCCTGACCACCCTCAAGGCCGTGGCACGCGGCGACGTGCTCGCCAGCCAGTGGCGGGTCGAGTTGTTGGAACAGGCGGGGCTGTACGACATCAGCCTGGCCAACGTCGGCAACCTCGACCTGCCGTTGCCCGCCCAGGTGGCCCTTGCCGTCGAGCTGTGCGACGCCGCGGACGGCGTAAACGGCTACCGCCTGCAACAGTACCCCGAACATTTGCTGTTCAACCGCCAGTCCAGCGCGCGCATCGCCGCTGGCGGCCGGCGCGCCCTGGGTTGGGCACGCTGCCATGGCATCGATCAAGGAGCGTGGAATGTCTACCCCTAACTGGCCCCGGCGCCTGCTGGCGTTGTCCCTGAGCCTGCCGGCCGGCGCAACGCTGGCCTGCGGCCCCGACTTCCCGATGCAGTTGCTGGGTGACCGCGCACAAACCCTGGCCGAGTTGCCAGAAGGCAACTTTGCCTTCGAGGTCAATCGCCTTGGCCAGCAGGTGGCGGGGCTCAAACCCACCACCGACGTCACCCTGACCCCGTACTGGGACAGCGACGACAACGCCCGGCCTTATCGCGAGCAGCGCAGCCAGGCCGAGGCTAGCGAGCTGCCGGCGCCGCTGCAGGCGAAAGTCGCGCAGTTGCGTAGCCTTGACGACCCTCGACAGGTAATGGAACAGGGCGCCGATCTGCCCGCCGAGCTGCGCCTGTACCTGGCGGGCGCGGTGGCTTTCGACATCGACGAGCATGGCCTGGCGGCGGACTATTTTGCCCAGGTGCTGGCCTTGCCCGCCGAGCAACGCAAGATGCGTAGTACCTGGGCGGCGTATTCACGGGGACGTGCCCTGGCCGCCCAGAGCGAGGCGGCCGGCGATGCCACGCAGGCGCTTCAAGCCCAGGCCCGGCAAGCGTTCCAGCAGGCCCGGGCGCTCAGCGCCGAGGGTTTCAGCGACCCGCTGGAGCTGGGCGTAGCCAGCCTCGGCGAGGAAGCCCGCCTGGCCAAGCTGGCCGGCGACTGGAACAGCGCCGTGCAGCTGTACGCCAACCAGAGCCGCCTGGGCTCGGGCAGCGGCTATAGCTCTTTGCGGCAACTGGCCGACGAACTGGTGGCCATGCCCGATGAACAACTGCTGGTGCAGTTGCAGCAACCGCTGCCGCGCAAGCTGCTGACCGCCTACCTGCTCAGCCATATCGGCTGGGATTACGAGCGCCAGCAACCGCCCCAGGAACAACGCCTGCCCGCCCTGTTGCGGGCCAGTGTCGGCGGCCAGCTGGACGATGCCGACCGGCTGGCGGCGCTGAGCTACCAGCAGGGTGACTTCGCGGCGGCCAAGGACTACCTGCAACAGGCAGGCGACACCGGCCTGGCCTGGTGGCTGCGGGCCAAACTGGCCTTGCGCGAGGGCGACAAGGCCCAGGCCGCGGCGGCCTATGCCAAGGCTGCCGCGGCGTTCCCCCGTGAAGAGTCGTGGGGCGCGCGGCAAACCCCGGAGTGGGACTACGAAAGCGTCAAGCCCGGTTGCCGGGTCGAAGGCGAGGGCGCGATCCTGGCGCTGGAGCGCGGCGACTACCTGCAAGCGTTCGACCTGCTGTACCGCAGCCAGGATATCTACTGGCAGGATGTGGCGAACGTCGCCGAACGGGTGCTGACTGTCGACGAGCTCAAGGGCTACGTCGATGCCCAGGTGCCGGCGCCGCCAGCCGTGCAGGCCGAGGAGGGCGGTTACCTAGCACGGCCCCTGGCCACGCAGTTGCGCGAGCTGCTGGGCCGGCGCTTGCTGCGCGAAGGGCGTTACAACGAAGCGCCTGGGTATTTCGCCACGCCGCAGCTGCAAGCCGACGCCAAGGCCTATGGCCAGAACCGCCAGGCCGCCAACTCGCGCTGGACCGCCACTGGCCGCGCCGAAGCGCTGTACGCGGCGGCAACCCTGGCCCGCACGGCAGGCATGGAGATTCTCGGTTATGAAATGGCGCCGGACTATGCCTGGCTGGGCGGCAGCTACAGCCTCGGCAGCGCCGAGCTCAAGCCAGGGCCTTTCATTGGCGCGGGCGAGCTGCAGCGTCAACTGGCGAGCGCAGCCAAGCCTGACGCGCGTTACCACTACCGTTATATCGCCGCCGACCTGGCCAACCAGGCCGCGGACCAGTTGCCCCACAGCAGCCAGGCGTTCGCGGCGGTGCTGTGCACGGCGGCAGGCTGGGTGGCGGGCAGCGACCAGGAAATTGCCCTGTACAAACGTTACGTCCAGCAAGGGCCCTTCGTGATGTGGGCGCAAGATTTCGGCAAACAGTGCGAACAGCCCAGGTTCGACCAGGCCAACAAGCGTTACCTGACCGAGTCGCTGGACCAGGCGCGTGCCACGCTGCGGCCCTACAAGGCCCAGGTGCTGCCGGCCGGCTTGGTGGTCGTGGCGGGGCTGGCCTGGCTGTGGCTGCGGCGGCGCAAGTCGAAGGCGTAGGAGGAGGGTGGGTATGGCTCAACTAGACTTAACCTGTAGTTGAGCTATACGCCCCGACCATGAGGAGCTGATCATGCGCAGGTGGATGCTGTTGTTGCTCGCCATCACCGCGCTGCCCGCGTGCCAGGCGCCCATGCCCGCCGCCGACCCGCGGATGGCCTGGGTCGACTTGTCGATGCCGTTCCCCAACGACCGCGTGCTGTTGGCCGAACGCCTGGATCGACAGCGCCTGAGCGAGGGCCGTTTCTTCCAGGTCAGCCCCGGCAGCCATGAACTGGTGGTGCGCTTCGATTACGAGGCCAACGGTGGCGCTGGCATGGGCCTGATGGGCGGCACCACCGTGCGCCAGTGCTACCTGACCCTCCAGTACCGGCATTTCCAGGCTGGCCAACGCTACGTGCTCGAGGCGCGCTCCATGGCGTTGACGCCAGAGGCCAGGCTGTACAATGCCTCACGGCAGATCGTCGCCGAGGTCGGCGAGTACTACTGCCTGATGTAGCGGCGCCACCTTCACCTTGAGTGTTTTCCCATGACTACCCGAGTGTTGCCTGAAGCATGAGTCGATCGCTGTTCATTTCGCTGGATGGCCCCAAGGGTACCGGCAAGACCACTTTGCTGGAGGCCGTCACCCAGGTGCTGCGGGCAGACAACAGGATGGTGATTCGCATCAGCGAGAGAAACCGCGATCCTTACCGGGCAGAAACCATGGCGTTGGTAAACCAGTTCGTCAGGAACCCGTGCCGGGAGTTGGAGCTGCAGGTTTGCCAGCGCCTGGCCGATAGCCGCGCGTGGATCTCGCAGCAGGTGCTGAGCCAGCAGCCGGCGGGCAGCATCATTCTGATCGATCGCTGGTATCCGTCCGATGCCGCGTTTCGTCGGTTGGTGCCGTTTGCCGAGATCTTGCGGATGAACCTCGAGCGCAACGTGCGGGTGCCGGATGTGCATGTGGGGGTCGTCACGGCGCCGGAGATTTCCTGGTCCAGGGCGACGGCACGCAGCAGTGGGTTGCGCAGCACGGTGATGCATGCGTTCGACGAGCATGTGGCGTGTACCGAAGCGTTCGAGCGTGCGGCTGTGCAACAAGGGTGGGCGTTGTGTCGCAACGAAGGGCGCTTGGAAGAAGCGACGATGCAGGTGGTGGCGCAGATTCGGCGGGTGTTTGCATCGCAGGAATAAGATTATGGTTCACTGGCGAGAGCCTCTTGCAGAAACGACTCGGAGCAATGGATGAATCGTGATGAATTCTTGAAGTCTGATGATGTGCAGGGTTTTGTCTCATGGATGGCGGTGACCCTGCCTGGCTTGCCCATCGACCTGCGTTTTGCTTGCAGCCAGTATGTAAAAGGAGGGCTGAACAAAAAGGTCGTGGGTATCGAGGGTGCCCAGCAGGCGTATCAGTGGAAGGGGGAGTGGGGCCAGGTGAGCGCTATCCTCCGGGCATTTCGTGAACGCCTACGCCTTGCGTCAGCAAGCAATGACGTGAAATCGGCGTATACCGTATGCGAGGAGATCCTTGCATGGGGAGGGGTTCTCAATCGTGCGTCTGTCTCATTCCTGACGGAACTGGCAAACAGCGGTGAACTGCTGAGGTATTTGCACAGCGTCGAGGCGTTGCTGCGACTGGACGGCGCCAATCGGCTATCCGGTATCACCATTAAATCCGTTCCCGCATTTAACTCGGGGCTGACCAAGATCCACGCCATCTTCGATCAGACCGGTTCACCTATCTTGGATGGGAGAGTGGCCGCCGCCGCAGCGACGCTTTACCACCTGTACCGATCGAGTGTCTGTCCGCAAAGTGGACCTGCGGCCAACCACGAGATTTTTGCTTGGGATGAGGGCCTAGGGATACAGCTGAGAAACCCCCAGTTGCTCGATGACAAGTACGCGGGTACGCAACGGTTGAATCGAAAAAAACCACACGAATGGGCGGCCCGCCAGTTAAAGCTCGGTTGGATCGTGCGTCACTTGCTGGAAACCCACGGTGAGATCTTCCCAGGGCCGAGCCTCGAAGAACGCTGCCACCGGTTTGAAGCGGGGCTCTTCATGATGGGCTACGACTTGCGGTCAATGGTTGCGAATGGGTGGGACATTCCTGAGCCAATCGTTCTCGCAAGAAAGCGGGTAACGCTGGCTGCGTCGAGACGGCGCGTACGAAACGCCAAGGCTGTCTTGGATGTCCCGGGCGCATAAGAGTATTGGAAGATGACACCTTTGAATGTTGATTACACGGGCTCAGTCAGGGGCTTGTAAGGCGCTTGCCAGCTCTGGCCTAAAAAAGAAGCCCGCCATGGTAGGCGGGCTATCGAATGTCTCCAAGGGGAGGCTCATCTTTTAGCTTTTCGCATGTTTCGTTCTGAGCGCTGCACAGATGATCGACTCAGGAGCTCACCTCCCGCAATACACAATTTAACATAATATACATTATGCGCACACTCGTATTGAGTACCACGCCCAATGGGAGGCCAGATTTCAGCCTCCAACCATGCCTCATCCACGCGCCAGTCCCGATCACTGATACACCAATCCCTTCGGCACCTCATAGCGCCTGCCGTCATAATCCAAGCTGAACAGCGTCGTACGCGGTTCGCCGCGGATGTCCTGGCAATCATCATCGCCCTTGAGCACGCGCTGTCTTGCGCTCGACACCTCAGTCACGCGGGAAGCTGGCGAAACCATCCTTGCCTGATTTGCCGATGGCCAAGGTCCGCGTGGTCTCGCTGAAATCCCCGGCACACAAACCATCCCACTCGCCGTGGCTCTCGGCGACCACCAGGTGCCCCATGATCTAGCGCAGTTGCGAAGCCTCTTTCACATAGAGGCTCAAGGCCTGGTTGTTGTACGGATTGACCCGTGACGAGCCGCAGTGGCTGATGCGTACGCCAAACTTACCTTGGCCGTCTTCATCAAACGTCCACCTTCATTGGCGTCGGATGCAGGGTCTGGGCCCAGGCTTGCAGGTGTTGGGTGCAATCGCCCCAGGCGATCATGGGGAGCAATAACAATGGCGCTACGGTGAATCCGCGCGTGCAGGCGCCTCATTCCTTTGAAGGTTTGCCATATTAAGTGAAGCGTCTGTAATCTTCATCGGCCAGATACACCCTGCCCTCGTTTTCATGCCCTGGATTATAACTCAACTAAATAACCATTTAGTTGAGTAAACCTCCTTTTGGATTACTCGTAAATAGCGGGTTTGACAGCACGCCATGACGATCTATAGTCGGACGTGCCCTGCGGAAGGATTCCCAGGGCCTGTTCAAGGCAACTACGTAATACAGGAGTTATTGGATGTTCATGCACAGGGATGATGCACAGCCGTGTTATCGGAAAACCCACGCCTCGCCCCCCTCAAAGGTCCATGCGACCGCGCTAGCTTGCCGCCCATTACGGTCAAGGCGCAGCTGACATCCGCGACTGTTCGGCACCGTCTTGCCTGCCTGTGACCTGCCCAGCAGTCGTCACCGCGTTGGCGTTTCCGACAATACCAATATAGAGGTGTGCCATGACCTTTAAACACCATGCGCGCAATGCTGTATCCCTTTGCGGGGATATCGGCAATCACAATGATTCATTCAGTTATCGGCCCGCTGCGCTCAAGGATAGCGCGCGCCTGGCCGAACTGTTTCAGACGGTTTATGGTAATACCACTCACCCCTGCCAAAGTCCCGGTTATATACGCGATTCGCTGATGTCTGGATTGCAGCTCTGGTATGTGGTCGAACTTGATTCGATCATCATGGGTTGCGGTTGCATTGCCCGGCGCCCCTGGAACCAGTCCTGGGAGGTTTGTCACGGCGTGGTCCATCCCGCCGCGCGCAGGACCGGCGCCATTTCCAAGCTGATCGAGCTGAGTTTCGACAGCCATCACCCACAGCCCATGGAGCTCGGGTTCTACGTCACCCGCAACATCGCCAGCCATGCCTTGATGCTCAAGCTCAGGCCTGGCGTGCTGGTGGGCCACGACGGCGGTCCCGACACGGTGGACGGCATTCGCGAATACCACCTGACCGCCCTGCTCCCTGCCAAATTGGTTGGCTTGCGGCATATCGCCCCGTGGTACGCGCGCGCCCCCGGCGCAGAAGTGATCAGCCAGCACCTGTATCCGGCGCTTGGCCTTGAAGCCAGGCCAGGCACTTATCCGCAGACCTGCCTCAGTGGCCCGGCCAGCCTGGCGAGCCATGGCCAGTTGCTCTACAGCCATGACCCCGACAACAGCACGCTGACGCTGTCGGGCCAGGCGGGCGGCTACCTGCCGCAGCCGCGTGCGCTGGCCGAGATCATCAGCCTGCTGCGCCAATCGCCAGATTTGCAGTACGTCTGTGTACAGATTCTCGCCGACAAGCTGGAGCTGCTCGCCGGCCTGATCGGCCTGGGGTTCGCCATCACGGCCTATCTGCCCGCCTGGCACCTCGAGGGCGGCGCCCGCTACGACTGCATCCAGCTGGTGCTGCAGTCCTTCGCCAGCCGTCCGCGCAGCCACGGCTTCGACGACCAGGTGACCTTCTTCGACCTGGCCTATGCCCAGCTGGCCAAGCGTCTGTGCGGGCTGCGCCTTGCCCAGGCGCATGCCTGACGCCCACTCCTTCACGGAATTAAGACAATGACCAAAGACCAATGGCTGGCCGCTCGCCAGCAGATCCCCGACGGCGCCAAGGAACCCTGGACCGTCATGTTGTGGCTGGCCGACCTGTTGCTGCTGGTGCTCGCCTGGAGCCTGTGGCTGATGGATGCCCTGCTGCTCAAGATGCTGGGGCTGGTGCTGGCAGGTTTCGCCACGGTGCAGGTCTACCTGATCCTGCACGAGGCCTTGCACGGCGCGGCCGCGCAGAACAGGCGGCTCAACGACTTCATCGGCCATTGCAGTGGCTGGCTGATCGCCTTGCCGTTCCTGGTCCGCCGGCGCTTCCATATGGCCCACCACACCTGGACCGCACACCCGCTGAACGATCCCGAAAACCGCGGCATGATCGAGAAGTTCGCGGTGATGACCAAGAAACAGGAGCGCACGTTGGAGTTCATCTGGAAGCACTGGATCCCGATGATCGCCGCGAACCATTTCCTGCTCAACTGGCGCGCACCGTTCATCGCCAGGGCCAAGGGCGATGATTCGCCACGGCTGCTTAAGGAAGTACGTTTCGCCCAGCTGTACCTGCTGGGGTACTTGGCGGCGGCGGCGCTGGCCTTGAGCCTGGGGCACCTGCTGGATCTGCTGTCGTTCTACCTGATCGTCTGGGTGTTCCTGTTCTTCATGGTCGAACTGCTCAACTTGCCGCACCATGCCGAGGCGCCCCTGCTGGCCAGGGATGCCGAGCGCCTGCAGTTCTGGGAGCAGGACCAGGTGTCCCATGACTGCAAGAGCCTGCCGCTGTGGTCACGCTTCGTGATCCTCAACTTCAACCTGCACATCGTCCACCATGCCTTCCCTTCCGTCCCCTGGTACCGCTTGCCCGAGGTCAACAGATTGCTGCACGAACAGGAGGTTGGCCATGAGCCTTCGCAAATCCATGAGTGGGCCTTCGCCCGGAAAAATCGTCGGCGGCCGCTGCTTCAGCTGATGGGGCACTTCTTCGATCGACGGGGCTAATCCCTAAATTGCACCGCACCTGTTATTTCTATCAGGTGTGGTGCTCGGGCTTGCAGCCTAAGCTGTTTTCCATTGTCCATCAGCGTGCTCAAGGATCAAGCATATGGGCCGTGGAGCACTGGATCGCGACACCCCATCGGTCTCCGTGCGCGGCAACCGTGGCGAAGCTGTCAGTGAAATCCGTTATTGCCGCCACCCCGAGATTCCGGGGCTGGACACGCGCATCACCGCGCACCGGTGCAACGCCCTGGGCCATCCGCTACAAAGCATCGACCCCAGGCTTGCCGCGCTCCAGCAGGCAGACCCGAGCGTAAAGGCCAACCTGGTCCTGCATCCGGCATTTACCGGAGCAGTGCTTGCCAGCCAAAGCGTCGACGCCGGTAAAGTAATCACCTTGAATGACTGTGCCGGTCGCCCGTTGCTGCGGGTCGGCGCCACAGGCGTCATGCGCCGCTGGCACTATGAACAGGCGCCGCTGCCCGGGCGTTTGCTCCGGGTCGATGAGCAACTGCCCGCAGGGCCTGCGCAGATTACCGAGCGGCTGGTCTGGGCGGCCAACGACCCGGAGATGAAAGCGCGCAACCTGGCCGGGCAACTGAGTCGGCACTACGACACCGCCGGCCGGCAGCAAATCGACAGCCTGGGTTTGACCGGCGCGACGCTTTCGGCCACCCGACAACTGCTCGAGGACGGCGACAGCGTGGATTGGCAAGGCGCGGACGAAGCTGCCTGGGCAGGTCTGCTCGCCCCTGATGTGTTCAACAGCAGCTGCAGCGTAGATGCAACCGGGGCGCCGCTGACCCAGGTCGATGCCCAGGGGCATGGGCAACGCCATTGTTACGACATTACCGGAAACCTGGCGGGCACCCTCCTCACCCTCAAGGGCATGGGCGAACGGCCAGTCCTCACCTCACTCAGCTACTCTGCCGCTGGCCAGAAGCTGCGCGAGGCCCATGCCAACGACGTGGTCACCCACTTTACCTATGAGCCCCGTACCCAGCGGCTGCTACAGCTCAAGACCGAGCACTCGGCAAAGGCAACCGTGCTGCAGGACCTGCACTATGCGTTCGATCCGGTTGGCAACGTGCTGCGCGTGAGCAATGCCGCCGAGGCCAGGCACTTCGCCCGCAACCGGGCCATCGAGGCGATCAGCACCTATGGCTACGACACCCTGTACCAGCTGATCACGGCCACGGGCCGCGAAATGGCCGGTTCAGGACGACACGACCGCCAGCGCCCAGCGGCCCTGCCCGGGGCCGCCAACGACGGCAGCTACGCCAACTACACCCGCCGCTATGCCTATGATCGGGGCGGCAACCTGTTGAGCACTGTCCACACCAGCGACGTCGCCGAGCACGACTACACCTTCAGCCTGACGGTATCCGGCCATAGCAACCGCGCGGTCCCAGACACACTCACCACGGACCCGGCCCTGGTCGATAGCTTCTTCGATGCCGCAGGCAACCCGCTGCAGTTGCAGCCTGGGCAGACGCTGGACTGGACCCTCCGTGAGCAACTGTTACGGGTGACGCCCGTTTCGCGCGAGGTCGAGGGCCTGGACGATCGGGAAAGCTACCGCTACGGCGGTGACGGCCTGCGTATCGTCAAAGCCTCCAGCCGCGAAGCCAAGGCGGCGACCCATCGTCAGCGCGTGCTCTACCTGCCAGGTTTGGAAATCCGCACGCGCCACCAGGATGACGTGCCCAAGGAAGCGCTGCAGGTGGTGACGGTTGGCCAGGCGGGGCGCGCGCAAGTGCGGGCGCTGCATTGGGACAGTGGCTTGCCGGTGGGCATCGCCAATGATGGCCTGCGCTACAGCTACGACAACCTCATCGGCAGCAGTTGCCTGGAGCTGGACGACAAAGGGTTGGTCATTAGCCACGAGGAATACTACCCCTACGGCGGTACTGCGGTCTGGTCCGCGCGCAGCCAGGTGGAGGCTGACTACAAGACGCTGCGTTACTCCGGCAAGGAGCGCGATGCCACGGGCCTGTACTACTACGGCTATCGCTACTATCAGCCGTTTGGGCGCTGGTTGAGCGCCGATCCGGCAGGTGCCGTCGACGGGCTTAACTTGTACCGAATGGTCCGCAACAACCCGGCGACGCTGAAAGATCTCCTTGGGCTGGCCCCCGGTGACAGCGAAAAAGATGAAGACGTGTACAACAAGTACAGCGCGGTCAAGGCGACGATCGGCATCGTTCATGACGCGGAAGAAGCGGTCGCCGGCTTCGTCAAATCAAAGTCCAAAACGGTCGTGCTCGGCGGAGTCTCGATGATCACGGTGGAATTCTTCAATAGCTTTGTCGGGGCGCTGGGAACCAGCTTGAGTGGCAACCCCCTGGTAGGCACCGCTGCGAGCACGACGACCAGTCTGGCTATCGGTGTATCGGGCGCGGTACCTCGACCGCTCCCTGATACCAACGTGCAAGCGATGGTCGAGAGCCAGACGCGAAGTCTCTTCAGCAAACTGAAGCTGAAGGCCGTGAGTTATGTGAAAGAAGGCGGACTGCGTGACACGATCGTCAACGCAGGGCTGAACAAGATGCTTGGCTACTTTTCCGGCACAGCTGTATCCCTGCCTTTCATGGCCGTTTACAACGCCAGCAAGTTGATCCGCAAAGCGGCCAACCTGTCGAAGCCTGAACTGATGAAGTCGATGCTGGAGGACCTCTCCAGGCTAGAGCAGTATCTGCAACAGCTGAACGACGAGGTGCTGAAAGCCTTTGACAATGAGGGGGTGCCTATTGGGCTGTACAAGGGGCAGTGGCTGGCTGAGCCTCCTACCTCCAGTGAGCAGGACATCGGTATCAAGGTTTCCGTATTGACGCGCGTGACCAGAAAGAACGAGTGGATCAGCAAGCGCGCCTATATGGAGAACTACGAACAAGCTCAAAACTATATACGACGCACCCGAACCAAGGTGACGTTATACGCGGCTGCATACAAAAAATGAGGGTGGACCCGATGGCTGACAATCATGCGCTCCATAAAGGCACGCCCTCTGTGACTGTACAGGGCAATCGCGCAGAGGTCCTTCGCGAAATTCGCTATTGCCGGCATCCTGACCTGCCAGGCTTGGATACGCGCATCACCGCGCACCGGTGCAACGCCCTGGGCCATCCGGTACAAAGCATCGACCCCAGGCTTGCCGCGCTCCAGCAGGCAGACACAAGCGTAAAAGCCAACCTCATCCTGCATCCGGCATTTACCGGAGCAGTGCTTGCCAGCCAAAGCGTCGACGCCGGCAAAGTAATCACCTTGAATGACTGCGCCGGTCGCCCGCTGCTGCGAGTCGGCGCCACAGGCGTCATGCGCCGCTGGCACTATGAACAGGCGCCGCAGCCCGGGCGTTTGCTCCGGGTCGATGAGCAACTGCCCGCAGGGCCAGCGCAGATTACCGAGCGGCTGGTCTGGGCGGCCAACGACCCGGAGATGAAAGCGCGCAACCTGGCCGGGCAACTGAGTCGGCACTACGACACCGCCGGCCGGCAGCAAGTCGACAGCCTGGGGTTGACCGGCGCGACGCTTTCGGCCACCCGACAACTGCTCAAGGACGGCGACAGCGCGGATTGGCAAGGCGCGGACGAAGCTGCCTGGGCAGGCCTGCTCGCTCCTGATGTGTTCACCAGCAGCTGCAGCGTAGAGGCAACCGGGGCGCCGCTGACCCAGGTCGATGCCCAAGGGCATGGGCAACGCCATTGTTACGACATTACCGGAAACCTGGCGGGCACCCTCCTCACCCTCAAGGGCATGGGCGAACGGCCAGTCCTCACATCACTCAGCTACTCTGCCGCCGGCCAGAAGGTGCGCGAAACTCACGCCAACGGCGTGATCACGCACTTTACCTATGAGCCACGCACCCAGCGGCTGCTACGGCTGAAGACCGAGCACTCGGCAAAAGCAACCGTGCTGCAGGACCTGCACTATGCGTTCGATCCGGTTGGCAACGTGCTGCGCGAGAGCAATGCCGCCGAGGCCAGGCGCTTCGCCCGTAACCGCGCCATCGACGCGGTCAACACCTATACCTATGACACCCTGTACCAGCTGATCACGGCCACAGGCCGCGAAATGGCCGGTTCAGGACGACACAACCGCCAGCGCCCAGCGGCCCTGCCCGTGGCCGCCAACGACGGCAGCTACGCCAACTACACCCGCCGCTATGCCTACGACCGCGGCGGCAACCTGTTGAGCACTGCCCACACCAGCGATGTCGCCGAGCACGACTTCACCTTCAGCCTGACGGTATCCGGCCATAGCAACCGCGCGGTCCCAGACACACTCACCACGGACCCGGCGCTGGTCGATAGTTTCTTCGATGCCGCAGGCAACCCGCTGCAGTTGCAGCCTGGGCAGACGCTGGACTGGACCTGGCGTGAACAGCTGTTGCGGGTGACCCCCGTTGCGCGCGATGTCGCGGGCCTGGACGACCAGGAAAGCTACCGCTACGGCGGTGACGGCCTGCGCATTGTCAAAGCCTCCAGCCGAGAAGCCAAGGCGGTCAGCCATCGTCAGCGCGTGCTCTACCTGCCGGGTTTGGAAATTCGCACGCGCCACCAGGATGACGTGCTCAAGGAAGCCCTGCATGTGGTGACGGTTGGCCAGGCGGGGCGCGCGCAAGTGCGGATGCTGCATTGGGACAGTGGGCTGCCGGGGGGCATCGGCAATGATGGCCTGCGCTACAGCTACGACAACCTCATCGGCAGCAGTTGCCTGGAGCTGGACGACAAAGGGTTGGTCATTGGCCACGAGGAATACTACCCCTACGGCGGTACTGCGGTCTGGTCCGCGCGCAGCCAGGTGGAGGCTGACTACAAGACGCTGCGTTACTCCGGCAAGGAGCGCGATGCCACGGGCCTGTACTACTACGGCTATCGCTACTACCAGCCGTTTGGGCGTTGGTTGAGTGCCGATCCGGCAGGCGCCGTCGATGGGCTCAACTTGTACGCGATGACAAGAAACAATCCCACGACATTCAGCGATGACAGCGGCCTGGATGCGATTAGCGTCCACGAGATGTATCACAAGATGCAGGGTGTAGCCGCCGCTTCACGTATTGTCCAAGAGACCCACGAACACGTTGCCGCTTTCCTGAAAAATAAAAGATCCGCGATTGCCTTTGCTTTTACCTACACCGTCGGTGCGGAGATTCTTGCCACACTCTACGGAAAGCTGGGAGGTATTGCAGGCTTGGTGGTGGCGGGACCCAAGGGGGCCTATCTGGGGAATTTGCTGGCAAAAGAAGGGGTAAAAGCCATCCTGCCAAAAGTGCCGGCGACTCCCAACATAAAAATGGCCGATCAAATGAAAAAACAAACCCGTGGTGCAGGCGAGATCGCAACAGACTTTCTCAAGGACAAGCTTCATCCCGAAAAAGTCCGCGACAAGCTGAGCGACAGTGGTACCAATGACCGTCTTACCGATGCGCTGCAGCGTGCTGGAGGCGAAACCTCTGTGGTTCTGCCCATTACACAAGCCGGTGACGCAGCCATGGGCTTGTCTATCCCATTCTCTGCCTTCATCCATGCCGTCGAAGACCTTCAGAAGGCGTCAAAACTGACAAAAGAGCAGTTGATCGACAACATGCTCGAGAGCCTTGCGCGGGCTGAGGATTATTTAAGCGAGTTGCATGCATCCATCATGGAAGGGTTCGATACCCATGGCGTGACCGTCCACCACATGCGAGGGGGTACACGACTGGGCGACTTGGGGCCGGGGGGCTGGACGACTCAACCTAGGAAGGGCAGAGTCAAAGATGGACGGGATATCGGTGTAAAAATCGATGTCAATAGACACCCTTCATCCGGTGGTTGGGCGCTCAAGAATGACTATATGAATACCTACACAATGGCCACGGCCAATATTCAGAAAACCAGGGCTCATATCAATGCATTTCGCAGTTAAGCCCTTCACTCATGGCTCCAGCCCACCAAAGCGGCGGTAGTAACTCTCGTTGGCATCTGGCAACGGCCCATCCGCCGTTTCCAGCGCATTGGCAAGGTACTCCTCTGCCCTGGCCTGCACCAGGCGATACAGGTTGCGGCACAGTTGCCGGGCGGCGCGCCCTTCCCAATCGCCGGGCAGCAGTTCTTCCGGCAACTGCGGGTCGCGCAGCAGCAACCGGCGGTACTCGTGAATCAGCAGCATGCGGGCGAGGAAACAATCCAGCAGCTCAGGTGCCGGCAGCGCTTTCATGGCCTGCCAAAGTGGCCTGAACAAACGAATGAACTCGCTGTAGTGCTGCCCCAGTTCGTCGATGTTCCAGCTTTCCCGTACCTGGGCGCGCAGGGCCTTGGAGGCCAGCACTTGCTGGGCCTGGGTCTCGAACACGATGCTGCCGTCCTCGGCGTCCTGTTCGCGCAGCGTGGCGGCCAGGTCGCTACGATCGCTGCGCGGACAACCCAGCAGGTTCGGGCCCATGGCGGCAAACCCCTGCCACTCCAGTTCTTCGCGCACGGCCTTGCGCTTGGGCGCCTCCAGTTGGCTGAGCAACACCAGCGTCCAGGCGCCGTTCCAGGCCGGCAGGTTGGCGCTGTAGACGCGCTTGAAGGCCTTCTCGAAACGCCGCCGGCCGGTGCCGGTCAGGCTGTAGTAGCTGCGCCGGCCGACCTTCTCGGCGGTTAGCCAGCCTTCCTTGGTCAGGCGGAAGATCGAGGTGCGGATCAACCGTTCGTTGATGCCCATCGGCTCCAGCAGGTTGATCAGGCTGCCCAGCCACACCGTGCCGCCGTGGGGCTCGATGGCATCGCCGTACAGGGTGATGATCAGCGAACTGGCGCGGATCGGGGTCTGCTCCTGGAAGCGGGTGATCAGGTGATTCAGGGGGGCAAGGCTGCTCATGAGGGGACGAGGCGCGGCTAAAGCCTCGACTATACCTGCCTGCCGCGACCGCGCAAGGCTCATGCGCCACCCTCGGCCTTGGGTCGCACCCCGGAATCGCCCATGCGCGGACGCTGCGGCTCGGCGGCAGACAGCGGCGCACACTCCACCAGGCCTGCCATGCAGCGCTGCGTCAGGCGGTGATACTCCGCCGTGCCGCGGCGCTTCCAGGCCAGTTCCTGGTCGCTGAGCGGGCGCTTGACCACGGCTGGGGCGCCGACCACCAGGCTTTGCTCAGGGCACTGGAAGCCAGCTTTGACGAAGGCCGTGGCGGCGACGATGGAGCGCGGGGCGATGTGCGCGCCGTCCATCACCACCGCGTTCATGCCCACCAGGGCATCCTCGCCGATCCGGCAGCCATGGATGATGGCGCCATGGCCGATATGGCCGTTGCGTTCGATCACCGTGTCGCCACCGGGGAAGCCGTGCATCACGCAGGTGTCCTGCAGGTTGGCGCCCTCCTCCATGACGATGCGCCCCAGGTCGCCGCGCAGTGCCGCGAGCGGGCCGACATAGCAGTTGGCACCGATGATCACGTCGCCGATCAGTACGGCGCTGGGGTGGACGTAGGCGCTGGGGTGGATCACCGGGGTGAGGCCGTCGAGGCGGTAGCAGGGCATGGGCGCAGGGCTCGATGTGGTTAGCGGGGTGGTTGGAGGGTCTATTGGCTGCTGCTGTTACTTGTTCGTTTCATTTGGTTTTGTATCGTTTTTTTGTGTGCAGAACGTTGGCCTTGCGGTGCCTTTGAGATCGAGCGCCGCGCTGGCGGAGCTCGATCTCAAAAACACCATATACCCAACGCCTTGCGCCTGCCAAAAACAAGATACATTACAACAGTGCATTAGATTAATTTACGTATCATAATGCGCACCCTCCCATCGACACAACCAAGCGAGCACCCCATGCCTTTCGAGCACATCCTGTTTTCCATCGACGCCGACGGCGTCGCCCTGCTCTCGCTGAACCGGCCAGAGCAATTGAACAGCTTCAACACCGCCATGCACCTGGAGGTCCGCGAAGCCCTGCGCCAGGTGCGCCAGAGCGAGCACGCCCGGGTCTTGCTGCTCACCGCCGAAGGCCGCGGCTTCTGCGCCGGCCAGGACCTGTCGGACCGCAGCGTGGCGCCGGGCGCGCAGACGCCCGACCTGGCCGAAGCCATCGATAACTTCTACAACCCCCTGGTGCGCAGCCTGCGCGACCTGCCGCTGCCGGTGATCTGCGCGGTCAATGGCGTGGCGGCCGGCGCCGGAGCGAACCTGCCGCTGGCCTGCGACCTGGTCCTGGCCGCGCGCTCGGCCAGTTTCATCCAGGCGTTCTGCAAGATCGGCCTGGTGCCGGACTCTGGCGGTACCTGGCAGTTGCCGCGTCTGATCGGCATGGCCCGGGCCAAGGCGCTGGCCATGCTCGGCACTCGCCTGAGCGCCGAGCAGGCCGAGCAATGGGGGCTGATCCACCAGGTGGTGGAGGATGCCGCGTTGCGTGACGAGGCGCTGGCCCTGGCCCGCCAGCTCGCCACCCAGCCCACCTACGGCCTGGCCCTGATCAAGCGCGCCCTCAACCAGAGCTTCGATAACAGTTTCGACCAGCAGCTGGAGCTTGAGCGCGACCTGCAACGCCTGGCCGGGCGCAGCGAGGATTACCGCGAAGGCGTCGGTGCCTTCATGGATAAACGCACCCCTGAGTTCAAGGGCCGCTGAGCATGGCCGCCCTCGACAGCGCGTCCCTGGTCGCGGTGATCGGCGCCGGGGCCATGGGCGCGGGCATCGCCCAGGTCGCGGCCGAGGCCGGCCACCCCGTGCGCCTCTATGACAACCGGCCTGGCGCGGCAGCCGAGGCGGTGCGAGGCATCGACCGACAACTGGCGCGCCTGGTGGAGAAAGGTCGGCTGAGCGCCAGCACCCATGTTGCCATCTGCCAGCGATTGCAACCGATCGACAGCCTCGACGCCCTGGGCGAAGCACGCCTGGTGATAGAGGCCATCGTCGAGAACCTCGCCAGCAAGCAAGCGCTGCTGCGCGAACTCGAAGCCCTGTGCGGCAAGGACTGCATCCTTGCCAGCAACACGTCGTCCCTGTCGATCGACAGCCTGGCCGCCGGCTTGCAGCAGCCGCAGCGGGTGCTCGGCATGCATTTTTTCAACCCCGCGCCGCGGATGCCGCTGGTGGAGGTGGTATCGGGTCTGGCCAGCGACCCGCAACTGGCCGCGACGCTATACGCCACGGCCAAGGCCTGGGGCAAGCAGCCGGTGCAGGCCCGCTCGACACCAGGCTTCATCGTCAACCGGGTCGCCCGGCCGTTCTATGCCGAGAGCCTGCGCCTGTTGCAGGAAGGCGCCGCCGATTGCGCCACCCTCGACGCCGTGATGCGGGAGGCCGGCGGCTTTGCCATGGGCGCCTTCGAGCTGACCGACCTGATTGGCCACGACGTCAACCATGCCGTGACCTGCTCGGTGTTCGAGGCCTTCTACGGCGACCCACGCTTCCAGCCCTCGCTGATGCAGCAGGCGCTGGTCGATGCCGGGCACCTGGGACGCAAGCGCGGCCGAGGTTTCTATCGTTACGACCAGGCCGGCGAGCGGCCTGCAGCCAACGAGCTGGACAGCCAGGCGCTGGTGGAGCGCTGCGTCGTCGAGGGGCACCTGGGCGTGATGCAGCCCCTGGTCGAGCGCCTGCGCGGCCATGGCATCGGTGTCGGCGAGCGGGCCGGGGCCGGCGTGCTGAGTGTCGGCGACGCCACCCTGGCCTTGTCCGATGGCCGCCTGGCCTGCCAGCGCGCCCGCGAGGACGGCTTGCGCAACCTGGTGTTGCTCGACCTGGCCCTGAACTACGCCAGCGCCACGCGCGTCGCCATCAGCGTGGCAGCTGACTGCACCCCTCAAGCGCGTGACCAGGCGGTGGCGCTGCTACGCCAGGCCGGCCTCAAGGTCAGCCTGCTGGCCGACCTGCCGGGCCTGCTGGTGCTGCGCACCGTGGCTACCCTTGCCAACGAAGCCGCCGATGCCGTGCTGCAAGGCGTCGCCAGCGCTACCGACATCGACCTGGCGATGCGTGCCGGGGTCAATTACCCCTGTGGCCCGCTGGCCTGGGCCGATCGCCTCGGCGTCGGCTTCACCCTGCAGGTGCTCGACAACCTGCAGCGCAGCTATGGCGAGGCACGCTATCGCCCTTCCCTGCTGCTGCGCCGCACCCACGCCGAAGGAGGCTGCCTGCATGCCTGAACACTCCCCGCAAGCAAGCCCTACAGGGGGGCGCGGCAGCGTGAGCGCGCCAGGCCGGTGGCGACTTTATTCGTGACTTGTATTGGTCAAGTATTTGATCAATCCGTATCGTAATTTCCGTCTGACTGGCGTGGGTTCGCCCTCACATCTGCAGCGCCTGTCAGGTCAAGCCCCGCCCGCGCGCCCATCGATCTGTGCGCCCTCCCAATAAAACCCAAGCCAGGCACGCTCAAATCGATACACAAATCTTACTAGATACATAAAATACCGTTTGATGTTGTGTTTTGTATCGAATATAAATACCTCCACGCCCTAACCCGCCCTCAACCGGGAACCCCGACCATGTACGCACAGCTAGTGGAAACTGGCGTCAAACGCCTCAAGACGCTGGAAGAGATGTCCCCCGAAGAACGCGCCTTCCAGGAAAAGATCGACGCCGAGATCAAGATCGAAGCCAAGAACTGGATGCCCGACGCCTACCGCCAGACCCTCATCCGCCAGATCTCCCAGCACGCCCACTCGGAAATCGTCGGCATGCTGCCCGAAGGCAACTGGGTCACCCGTGCCCCGTCGCTCAAGCGCAAGCTGCAATTGATGGCCAAGATCCAGGACGAAGCCGGCCACGGCCTGTACCTGTACAGCGCCATGGAAACCCTCGGCGCCGACCGCGACGAGGAGATCGCCAAGCTGCACAGCGGCAAGGCCAAGTATTCGAGCATCTTCAACTACCCGACCCTGACCTGGGCCGACATGGGCGCGGTGGGCTGGCTGGTCGACGGCGCCGCCATCGTCAACCAGGTGGTGCTGCAGCGCACCTCCTACGGCCCCTACTCCCGCGCCATGATCCGCATCTGCAAGGAAGAAAGCTTCCATCAGCGTCAAGGCTACGAGCTGCTGCTGACCATGATGCGCCACGGCACCCAGGCGCAGAAGGACATGGTTCAGGACGCCATCAACCGCCTGTGGTGGCCGTCGCTGATGATGTTCGGCCCCAGCGACGAGCACTCGCCCAACAGTGCCCAGTCCATGGCCTGGAAGATCAAGCGCCAGACCAACGATGAGCTGCGCCAGCGCTTCATCGACCAGACCGTGCCGCAACTCGAGCTGCTCGGCTGCACCGCGCCGGACCCGGCGCTGAAATGGAACGAGGCCCGTGGTCACTACGACTTCGGCCAGATCCAGTGGCAGGAGTTCTACGAGGTGCTCAAAGGTAACGGGCCATGCAACCAGGAGCGCCTGGCCAAGCGCCGCAACGCCATCGAAGGCGGTGCCTGGGTGCGTGAGGCCGCCGTGGCCTACGCCCGCAAGCAACAGAACAAGAACGCCGCCTGAGGCGGCCCGCGATCCTGAGGAACCCCCATGTCCACCTGGACCCTTTACGAAGTCTTCGTGCGCAGCAAGCACGGCCTGAACCACAAGCATGTCGGCAGCGTGCATGCCGCCGATGCTGCCATGGCCATCGAGAATGCCCGCGAGCTGTACACCCGTCGCAGCGAAGGCGTCAGCCTGTGGGTTGTGCCTTCGGCGCTGATCATCGCCTCCTCCCCGGACGAGAAGGACCCGCTGTTCGCCCCAGCGGACGACAAGGTCTACCGGCACGCCAGCTTCTACGAGTTGCCCGCCGAAGTCGGCCATATGTGAGGCGCGCCATGCACAAGCAAGCACTGATCCCCTACCTGCTGCTGCTCGGCGACAGCGCCCTGATCCAGGGCCAGCGCCTGTGCGAGTGGTGCGGCAAGGCGCCGGCCCTGGAAGAAGAGCTGGCGTTGATGAACGTAGGCCTGGACCTGGTCGGCCAGGCCCGCAACTGGCTGGAATACGCCGCCGAACTGCTGGACGATGGCCGCGACGCCGACGCCCTGGCGTTTCGCCGCGACGAACGCGCCTTCCGTAACCTGCTGCTGGTCGAGCAGCCCAACGGCGACTATGCCGTGACCATGCTCAAGCAGTTCCTCTACGACGCCTGGCACCATGCCGTGCTCGAAGGCCTGTGCGCCTCGCGCGACGAACGCATCGCCGGCATCGCCGCCAAGGCCTTGAAGGAAGTCACCTATCACCTGCGCCGCTCCGGCGAGTGGGTGCAGCGCCTGGGCGACGGCACGCCAGAAAGCCGCCGGCGCATGCTCGACGCCATACCGTTGCTGTGGCGCTTTACCGTCGAGCTGACCGCCGCCAGCGAACACGAGGTGCAACTGGCCGCGGCGGGTGTCGGCGCCGACCCGGCCCAGGTCGGCCGTCGCTGGCAAGCCACGGTCGGTGCGCTGTTCACCTCGGTCGAGCTGCCGCTGCCCCAGGCCGCCAGCCACTTCTACCTCGACGGCCGCCAAGGCTTGCACACCGAGCACCTGGGCCTGCTGCTGGCCGAAATGCAATTCCTGCCACGGGCCTACCCCGATGCGACCTGGTGAGCTGATCGTCGGCGACCGGGGCGCCCGGGCCCAGCAACCGGGCGATCTGGCCCGCGCCTGGGCGGTGCTGGCCGAGGTGATGGACCCGGAGGTGCCGGTGGTCAGCGTGGTCGACCTGGGTATCGTCCGCGACCTCGACTGGCGCGCCGGCCACCTGCACCTGGTGGTGACCCCGACCTATTCCGGCTGCCCGGCCACCGAGGTGATCGAGGGCGATATCCGCCAGGCCCTGGAGCACGCCGGCTTTCCGGCCCCCGCCGTGGAGCGGCGGCTGACCCCGGCCTGGAGCACCGACTGGATCAGCACCCTGGGCCGTGAGCGGCTGCTCGCCTATGGCATCGCCCCGCCCGAGGGCGGCGCCAGCCTGCACGGCCACAGCCCCGTGGTGTGCTGCCCGCAATGCGCCAGTGGCGACACCGAGCTGCTCAGCGAGTTCGGTTCCACCGCCTGCAAGGCCCTGTACCGCTGTCGCGCGTGCCTGGAGCCGTTCGACTACTTCAAATGCCTATGAGCCGTGGAGAACACCATGAGCCAGTTTCACCGCCTGACCATCAAGCAGGTGCGTCAGGAAACACGGGACGCCGTGTCCATCGCCTTCGACGTGCCTAGCCACCTGCAGGACGATTTTCGCTTCACCCAGGGCCAGTACCTGGTCATGCGCACCCAGCTGGACGACGAGGAAGTGCGCCGCTCCTACTCGATCTGCAGCGCGGTGCAGGACGGCGAGCTGCGCGTGGCGGTCAAGCGCGTGCCGGGCGGGCGCTTCTCGGCGTTCGCCAACGACGTGCTCGAGGCCGGCCAGCAACTGGAGGTGATGCCGCCCTCGGGCAGCTTCTTCGTGCCGCTGGAGCCGACCCGCCAGGGCCACTACCTGGGCGTCGCCGCCGGCAGCGGCATCACCCCGATCCTGTCACTGATCGCCACCACCCTGGCCTGCGAGCCGCATAGCCGCTTCACCCTGCTGTACGGCAACCGGGCCAGCGGCAGCGCGCTGTTCCGCGACCGCTTGGAAGACCTGAAGAACCAGTACCTGGAGCGCCTGAACCTGATCTTCGTGTTCAGCCGTGAACAACAGGATGTCGACCTGTACAACGGTCGCATCGACGCCGACAAGTGCGGCCAGCTGTTCTCCCGCTGGCTGGATGTGCCCAGCCTCGACGCCGCCTTCATCTGCGGCCCCCAGGCGATGACCGAGACCGTGCGCGACAGCTTGCAAGCCAACGGCATGGACAAGGCGCGCATTCACTTCGAGCTGTTCGCCGCCGCCGATGGCACGACCCGCCGCGAGGCACGCGAGGCCGCTCGCCAGCTCGATGCCAGCAGCAGCCAGATCACCGTGATCAGCGATGGTCGGGCGCTGGCCTTCGACCTGCCGCGCAATACCGTCAGCGTGCTCGACGCCGGCAACGCCATTGGCGCCGAGCTGCCCTATTCGTGCAAGGCCGGGGTGTGCTCGACCTGCAAGTGCAAGGTGATCGAGGGCGAGGTGGAGATGGACAGCAACCATGCCCTGGAAGACTACGAAGTGGCGGCCGGCTACGTGCTGTCGTGCCAGAGCTTCCCGATCAGCGACAAGGTGGTGCTGGACTTCGACCAGCTTTGACGCCAAGGGCTTGGCTATCGCTAGGCATGCGTTGACTCCCAAGGGCAGAAATGCTCAGATGCGTCCCTGCTTTCAGGTGTCCCTGGCCGCCGCGCCTGGGATTAAACGGGAAGCCGGTGCCTCGCCCGTGCGAGAAGTCCGGCGCTGCCCCCGCAACGGTAAGCGAGCCTGGCATTCGACACACCACTGTGCCCCGCGCATGGGAAGGTGAATGCCCGATGACCCTCGCCAGCCCGGAGACCGGCCTGATTCGCCCATGGCCATTCCCGCGGAGGGCGGGTGCGCTCAGCTTGCCAGGCGCCCGTGCGCCTGCGCGGCCGTCTCGCACCGTCACCGTCGGGCTCATTCATCCCTGCGGTGTCTGTTCATGTCTTCTCCCCTGCTGCACCTGGAGCGCCTGCACTGGTCACTGTCCGCCAGCGGGCCGGACCTGCTGGCTGGCATCGACCTCAAGGTCCAATCCGGCGAGTTCGTCGGCCTGATCGGGCCCAATGGCAGCGGCAAGACCAGCCTGCTGCGCTGCGCCTACCGTTTCAGCCGGCCACGGGCTGGCCGGGTGCTGCTCGATGGCGAGGATATCTGGCTGCACCCTCCGCGCTGGCTGGCCCAGCGGGTGGCGGTGATGCTCCAGGAGTTTCCCGAGGATTTCGGCCTGAGCGTGGGCGACGTCGTCGCCATGGGCCGCACCCCGCACCTGGGCTGGCTCGACGCTGACGGCGACCCGGCGCCAGTGGACCAGGCCTTGCGCCAACTGGGCCTGCGGGACCGCGCCGCGCAAGGCTTCGCCAGCCTGTCCGGTGGCGAGAAGCAGCGTGTGCTGCTGGCCCGGGCCCTGGCCCAGCAGCCGCGCCTGCTGATTCTCGACGAGCCGACCAACCACCTCGACCCACGCCACCAGCTGGCCCTGCTGCAGCACCTGCGCGGCAGCGGCCTGGGCTTGCTGGCCAGCTTCCACGACCTCAACCTGGCGGCGACGTTCTGCGACCGCCTGTACCTGATCGAGCAAGGCCGGATCATCGCCCAGGGCACGCCTGCCGAGGTGTTGACCGAGCAATGCCTGGCCGAGGTGTTCGGGGTTCACGCCCTGGTCGACCGCCACCCCGTGGGCCTGCACCCACGCATTACCTGGATCCGTCACGCATGACCCGCCTGTTGCTTGCCCTGTTCGCCTGCCTGCCGCTGTGTGCCCTGGCGCAAGGCTTTCCCGTGACCGTGCGCAGTTGCGAACGCGAGATCAGCTTCAGCCAGCCACCGCAACGGGCGGTGAGCCACGACGTCAACTTGACCGGCATGCTGCTGGCACTGGGGCTGCGCGAGCGCATGGTCGGCTACAGCGGCATCAGTGGCTGGAAAAGCCTCGCCCCGGCAATGCGCGAGGACCTGCACGGCCTGCCGGAACTGGCACCGCGCTATCCGTCGGTGGAAACCCTGCTCGCGGCCGATGCCGACTTTCTGTTCGCCGGCTGGAGCTATGGCATGCAGGTCGGCGGGCCGCTCACCCCACAGCGCCTGGCAACGTTCGGCATCCCGGTATACGAGCTGAGCGAGTCGTGCTCGCGGATCCTGCCCTGGCACCCGGCAAGCCTCGACGACCTGTACACCGACCTGAACAACCTCGGGCGCATCTTCGGCGTCAGCGCGCGGGCCGACAGCCTGGTCGAGCATCTGCGCCAGCGTGTCGCGCGGGTCAGCGCCTCGCTGGCCGCGCTCCAGGATCGACCACGGGTGTTCCTCTACGACAGCGGCGAGGACCGCCCCACCACCTCCGGCAGCCTGGGCATGCCCCAGGCGCTGATCGATACGGCCGGCGGCAGCAATGTGATGGCCGACGTGCCTGCCAGCTGGACCGAAGTCAGCTGGGAAAGCGTAGTGGAGCGCGACCCCGAGGTGATCGTCATCGTCGACTACGGCCCGACCCGCTGGCAGCAGAAACGCGACTACCTGCTGCAGCACCCGGCGCTGGGCAGCGTCACGGCGATTCGCCAGAAGCGCTTCGTGGTGTTGTCCTATTTGCAGGTGACGCCCTCGGTGGACAACGCCGAGGCCATCGAACGCCTCGCCCGGGCGCTGCACCCGCAGCGCTTTGCCGGGGCGCAGCGGTGAGCGTGTTGCGCCGCCCTGGCGGCTACCGCCTGCTGTTGATCGGCCTGGGCGCCGCGCTGCTGGCCTCGTGCCTGTTGTCGCTGGGCTTCGGCGCAGCGCAGGTGCCGGCAGGCAAGGTACTGGCGATCGTGTTGCAGCAACTGGGCCTGGCCCCGGCGACAGACTCAGGTGGTGGCCAGGCCCAGATCGTCTGGCAGATCCGCGCGCCACGGGTGTTGCTGGGGGCTTTGGTCGGTGCCGGGCTGGCGCTGGTCGGCAGCGCCCTGCAAGCGGTGACCCGCAATCCGCTGGCCGACCCACACCTGCTGGGCGTAAGTTCAGGCGCAGTGCTCGGGGCCGTGCTGGTGGTGCTGTACCTTGGGCCTTTCGCCGGGGTGCTGAGCCTGCCGCTGGCGGCCTTTGCCGGCGCCCTGGGCTGCATGCTGCTGGTGCTGGGCGTCGCCAGCCGGCGCGGGCGCCTGGACAGCGAGCAACTGTTGCTGGCCGGGGTCGCGGTGTCGTTCGTGGTGATGGCCTTGGCCAACCTGCTGCTGTACACCGGCGATCCCCATGCCGCCAGTTCGGTGATGTTCTGGATGCTCGGCGGGCTGGGCCTGGCGCAATGGTCGCTGCTGTGGCTACCAGCGTTGGCCGTGCTGGCCGGTCTTGCCCTGCTGATGGCGCTGGCTCGCGCGCTCAATGCGCTGATGAGCGGCGAACAGACGGCGGTAAGCCTGGGCTTCGACACGCGTCGGGTGCGCGCCGTGGTGTTCGTTGGCTGCGCGTTGCTCACCGGTGTGCTGGTGTCGTTGTCCGGGGCTATCGGTTTCGTTGGGTTGATGCTGCCGCATATGGCCCGGCGCCTGGTCGGGGCCGAGCATCGGCGGCTGTTGCCGGTTTGTGCGCTGCTGGGGGCGTTGTTCGTGGTCTGGGTCGATCTGGCGGCGCGCACCTTGATTGCGCCGCAGGACCTGCCCATCGGTATTGCCACGGCGGCGTTGGGGGGCGGTTTTTTTATCCTGTTGCTGCGGCGTAGGGGTTGAGCGGTGGGCCAGTGCATCGCTGACGGCGGACAGCTCTCAAGGCCAATACCCTACCAGGGAAAGGACCGCACCAAGGCCGCCAGGTGTTCGCCCCCCATCCCCGTCAAAAATCACCACGAGACGGCCATTAGCCACCTAGCACATCTGCCCTACATCCCGCAGGGTACAGCGGCGCTATAGTCGCCCTACCCCTCGTCCGGCCAGTACCTCCCTTTCCTGGCCGGGCGGGTGGCGTTCCGAGAACAATGCCAAGGAAGCAACGCGATGATCCCCATGTCCCTTCCCTTCAAGTCCCTGGTCCTGCTCGCCGGCCTCGCCGCCGTGGCCGGTTGCCAGACCGCCTCGCCCAATGCCGACACCCTCAAGCAACGCACTGAGGTCACCCTCGGCGTGCCGGTCAGCAAGGTCAGCAACCTGCGCAGCGACTCCACCACCACCTACTACACCGTGAGCACCGGCAAAGGGCAGTTCGACTGCCAGGTGGCCAGTGGCGGCATGGTGGCCATCGCCGGCATGGGCCTGATCACCCCATCACCCAACTGCTGGAAGGAAGGGCAGGCGCCGACCTTCCAGTGACCGCCCGCGGCGGCGCCTAGCTGGTCGGCGCCGCGCTGGTTTCGCGCAATGCCCGCAACGCCGCCCGCAGTTCCGCTGGCCGCACCGGCTTGGCCAGTACGGCAATACCGCGTGCCTGCAGAGCGCCCTGCAGGCGGTCGAGGTCATGCCCGGTCATGATCAGTGCCGGCACCCGCTCGCCGCGCTGGGCGCGTAGTTGGTCGATGCAGTCGATGCCCGTGGCCTGCGGCCCCAGGTCATAGTCGGCGACGATCACCTCGCAGTCACTGCTCAACCCATGGGCCGAGCTCTCGGCCTGCACCTGGCAGCCCCAACGCTGCAGCAAGGCGCTGGTGGCCTGCAGCACGTTATGGTCATCTTCCACCAGGCACACCCGCAACCCACTGAGCATGCCTGCCTGGATCGCCTGGTCGACCGTCGCGCGCGGCACTTGCGCCGGCACTTTGGCCAACCCTTGCAAGGTCACGCAGGTGCCATGCCCAGGCCGCGAGCGCAGGCTGACCTCAAGCCCCATCAACTGCCCCAGGCGCTTGACGATGGCCAGCCCCAGGCCCACGCCCTCGACGTCCTTGTCGCGCAGTTCGCGCACCCGGTAGAACTCCTCGAACACCTTGTCCTGGTGCTCTTCGGCGATGCCCCGGCCGCGGTCGCAGACGACGATGGCCAGGCCCTCGCCGCGGGGCCGCAGGCCAATCAGCAAGGGACGCCCGGCAGCGTACTTGAAACTGTTCGATAGCACGTTCTGTACCATGGTCGCCAGCATCCCTGGGTCGGCGCGGGTCCAGTGCCGGCTGGGCACCAGGCGCATCTCCACGCCGGCCCAGCGCGCCGCTTCGTGGTTCTGGCGCAGCAGTTCGCGCAGGAACGGCTCCACGGCGAACGACTCCCACTTCGGCTGCACCCGGCCGTTGTCCAGGGTGTACAGGTCGAGGATCGAGCGGAACAGCTGCGAGACGTTGAGCAGCGAGCGGTCGATGCTGTCCACCAGCCGCCGCTCCTCATCGCCCAGGCGCGCCTCGCGCAAGCAGGCGGTGAACAGGCCGATGGAGTGGATCGGCTGACGCAGGTCATGGCTGGCCTGGGCCAGGAAGCGCGATTTCTCGCGGGTCGCCGCCTCGGCCAGGGCCGTGGCCTTGCGCGTGCGCTCCAGCAGCAGGTGGGCGTAGAACGGAATCAAGGTGCTGGTGGTGAGCAACATCAGCAGCATGAACGGCTGCTGCTGCCAGTACGGGGTGAGCTGCCACACCACCAGCAACGCCCCCAGGGCCAGCACCGTGGCGATGGCCAGGTAGCGCGAGCCAAAGCGCATGCCATTGCCCAGGTTGATCCAGACCATCACCGCATACAGCGGCAACGCCGCCTCGCCACCGACCACCAGTCCGAAACTGGTGCCGGTGTAGTCGCCCAGCATGCCGAGGATGCGCCGGGCCGGATAATGCCCCGGCCAACGCTTGATGGCCTGGCGCATACCTACCGAAGCCACCACGAAACAAGCGTAATAGAGCAGCACCGGCAGATAAGTGGCGACCTCCCGGCCCGGCAGGAAACCCAGCAGGGCCACGTAGGTGATCGCGCAGGAGGCGACGATGATGCGCAGGTTGGCCTGGTCCAGTTCGTTGTTTTTCTCGAACTTCATGGGGTAACGTCCTTGTGCGCCAGTAGTCATTTCCTGCATGTGCCGAGCAAATGGCCGCAGGTGACTGCTAAATTAGCATGTGTCGGCTAACAGGGAGTTCCACGACGTGACGTGCCGCATCATCGTGGCGGACGATCATCCGCTGTTCAGGGAAGCCATGGCCAGCACCGTGCGCCGGCTGTTGCCCGACGCCGAGCTCGACCAGGCCGGCAACCTCCAGGACGTGCTGCGCCTGGCCAGCCAGGGCACGCCTCCGGACACCCTGATCCTCGACCTGCGTTTCCCTGGCCTGAGCTGCATGGCCCGTCTTGCCGAGCTGCGTCGGCAACTGCCGCGCACCACCCTGATCATCGCCTCGATGGTCGACGACCCTGAAGTGGTTGGTGCGGTGATGGCCGCCGGTGCCGACGGTTTCATAGGCAAGAGCCTGACCCCGAATGAGATCGGGGCGGCGATCCTGGCCATTCGCGAAGGCGAGGTGGTGGTCCGGTATGCCCCTTCCGGGTTGCTGCCACAAATGGCCGCCGACAGCGAGCTGGCGCAGCTTACCCATCGCCAGCAAGATGTGCTAAGGCTGATCGCCCAGGGCAAGACCAACAAGGAGATCGCCCGAGAGCTCGATATCTCGCCATTCACCGTGCGCATCCATGTCTCGTCCCTGCTCAAGACCCTCAATGTGCCGACCCGCACCGCGGCGGCGGTGAAGTACTCCGGCACCGGCAGTTGAGCACCGTTGGTCGGGCACGTCGATATCCAATCGACTTCCCTCTACGGGTGAACACTCCCATATGATGAGGGTGGTCGACGTCTTCCCTCACACTCCTGTGTTCGGCCCGCCTGCGGGTGGGCCATTTTTTTCCCGGCCTGGGAGCCACGGCATGCATGAACAACATTGGATGGGCGGCGGGGATGCCGAGCATGATTGGCCGCAACGGGAGCCCGACCAGCGTAACGACCGAGCCCGCGACCCGGATACCGACCCGGCCATCGGCGAGGAACAGAATCGCCCAGGCGTGCCAGCCACCGATCCCGAGTCGGGCGCCTGAGCAGGAGGGCGTTGCAGCGCCTGGGAGGGCCAAGCGCCGCGCCCGCGGCATGCTATCTCGACACTACGACGCCCTAAATGTCTCCTATACCCTCCAGCGCACTTCGGTAATCCCGTAGCGTTCCGCCATGGGCCGGCTCACCTTGCGAATCCGTTGCCGACCGAATTTGGGGATGATGCCCAAACCCGCGTCGCAACTGGCCCAATGCCAGGCCTCTGCATTATCCATATGCTCTACACGGACAATGAACTGGCGCGGTTTGCCATGCAGTTGGTATTCGATGGTGTACAGCTGCGGATCAGGCATTGCGCAGAGCCCTCCTCTTTTCCATGGATGACGCTGTGAGTGATTGCCCAGGCGCAGAAAAATTCAAAAAGATTGTCGAGATGCCGAACAACGGCGTAATGGCAAAGAGCCTCAGTGCTGCGCCGCAGCCCCGGGCACCAGAATCACCTTGCGACAGCGATCCTGCATCTGCTCGAAGATCTCGTAGCCATGTACCGCGTCGTCCAAGGCCATGCGATGGGTGACAATCGCTTCGGGGTTCAGGCGCCCCGCCTGGATATGCTCGAGCAACTCAGGCAGGTATCGCTGTACATGGGTCTGTCCCATGCGGAAAGTCAGGCCTTTGTCGAAGGCATCGCCGAACAGGAAACCGTGGATGAACCCGGCATACACCCCAGGTACGCTGACCACGCCGCCGCGACGCACCGCAGCGATGCTTTGGCGCAACGCCTTGCCGCTGCTGCCTTCTAGCTTGAGCGCAGTGAGCACGGTTTCGGTGGCGCTGCCCTTGGCTTCGAAGCCCACCGCATCGATCACGGCGTCCACGCCACGCAGGCCGGCGGTCTGGCGGATAATGCTGTCGGCGGGGTCATCGTCCTGACTGAAGTCGATGGCAATCACGCCATAGGCTTGGCGTGCATACTCCAAGCGGTAGCCACATTCGTCGACCATGAAGATCTGCTCGGCACCGAGCATCCGCGCACAGGCGGCGGTAAGCAACCCTACCGGGCCGGCACCGTAGATCGCCAGGGACGAGCCAGGGCCGACCTGGGCATTTTGTACCGCCTGCCAGGCCGTGGGCAGAATATCCGAAAGAAACAGCAGCTTATCGTCGGGCAGGTCGCCGGGTACCTTGAACGGTCCGGTATTGGCCTTGGGAACTCGTACATAGTCGGCCTGCCCGCCCGGCACACCACCGTAGAGGTGGCTGTAACCGAACAACGCGGCGCCCGGTGGGATGCTTTTCTTGTTGAGAATGGCGCCACGGCCGGTATTGGTGGTTTCGCAGGCGGCGAACAACGCCTGCTGACAAAAGAAGCAACTGCCACACGCAATCACGAACGGGATCACCACGCGGTCGCCGGGGCGCACTGCAGTAACGTCGCTGCCCACCTCCTCGACGATCCCCATGAATTCATGGCCCAGGATATCGCCGGACTCGACCATGGGAATCTTGCCGCGGTAAAGATGCAGATCCGAGCCGCAGATGGCGGTGGCGGTGACCCGCAGCAGGATATCGTCACGCGCTTGCAGTTGTGGCTCAGGTACATTGTCGACACGAACATCGCCGGTGCCGTGAAAAGTGAGTGCACGCATGGGATGGCCTCCCTGGGATGAGGGTGGCGATCCGGGGCCAGGCCCCGGATCGCGGCCCGGTGCGGGCGCACCAGGCATTCAGCACTAGCGTTTCGTCACTGGTTGCGACCACCGCCGTGGCTGTTCTGGCCGCCCTTGCGTCCAGCCTCGGACGCCCGCTCACGGTCATTGGCGAAGTTGCCCCCCGAATTCTGCCCACCCTTGTGGCCGGCGCGGGAAGCTTTTTCGCGGTCGTTGGCAAAGTTGCCAGGGTTGGTTTCCTTGGTGCCGCCGCGTTGGCCGGTCTGGTCTTGGTCACGAGCCATGTCGTTTCTCCTTTACGCATTGGTTTGACGTGGCACGGCATCGCACCGTGCATAAGTTCCGAACAGGTGGGGGGCTCTAGTGCTCAATACCTGTGCGAAGGTCCGGACCAGTGGCGCGAATCAATGGAACGCCACTAAAGAACTTCGACATATTTTGCGCGCCAGGCAACGCTGCCACGGTAGGTCCGGCACTTCAGCCCGACGCAGCGGTCACAGCAACAACCCCTGCGCTGATAACCGTGCGCTATGGCCCGGCGCCAGGTCGCGACCCCTCGTCCCCACGTGGATTCGCAGCCTATAATCCGCCCCCAGAGCCCGGGGATGCGTCCAAGGGCCTTTCCCTGTTCGCACAAGGCTCGTGCCCATGAAGTCATCCAGCAAGACCACCCTCGCCTCGCCGCACAACCCGGCGCTGAGCCCCAGCCATCTGAACTTCCCGGTGGTCGGAATCGGTGCCTCGGCCGGCGGGCTGGAGGCTATCGGCACGTTTTTCAAGCATATGCCGGCGGACAGCGGCATGGCCTTCGTGGTGGTGCTGCATCTGTCACCGGACCATCAGAGCGAGGCTGATCGCCTTATCCAGGCGGTGACCCGCATGCCGGTGCGCCAGGTCAGTGAAGCGGTGCCGATCGAGCGCAATCATATCTACGTGATTTCCCCGGCCAGCCGGCTGTCGACCAACGATGGCTATCTGCGAGTCGCCCCGGCCAACCGTAGCCGAGGTGATCATGTGGCCATCGACCTGTTCTTGCGCGACTTGGCCGATGTGCACAAGGACCATGCGTTCTGCGTGATCTTGTCGGGCACGGGCAGCGACGGTGCCGTGGGCTTGTCACGCATCAAGGAACAAGGGGGCGTGACCTTGGTGCAGACACCTGACGATGCCCGATACCCCGACATGCCGCAGGCTGCCTTGGCCACGGGCATGGTCGACCTGCTGCTGCCGGTGGCGCACATGCCAGCGCGCCTGGTCGAGTTGTGGCGCAGCGCGCGCCAGGTCAAGTTGCCGACCATCGATGATGACAGCTTGCCGCCGGCATTGGGCGAGCGTGAGGGCGACCCGGTCGCCAGTGATCCGCTGCTCGATGAAATTCTCGCTTCGCTGCACGACAGTACCGGCCACGACTTCTCGCATTACAAGCGCGCCACGGTGCTGCGGCGCCTGGAGCGGCGGCTGCACGTGACCGGTCAGACCCACCTGGGCGGCTATCACGACTACCTCCAGCAACACCCCGAGGAATGCCGCGCGCTGCTGGCGGACATGCTCATCGGCGTGACCAACTTCTTTCGCGACCGCGAGGCGTTCGAGGCCCTGCAACGCCACGTCATGCCAGCGTTGATCAACGATGACAGCGTGCAGGAAGCCGCAGGCGAGGTGCGGGTATGGTCTGCCGGTTGCTCTACCGGGGAAGAGGCCTATAGCCTGGCGATGCTGATCACCGAACAGTTGGCGCTGGAACGCCGCGAGGCGCCTGTACAGATCTTCGCCACCGACCTTGACGAACGTGCCATCGCCCTCGGTCGGGTCGGCCAATACCCCGATGCGATCGCCACCGACGTGTCCGCGCAACGCCTGCGGCAATTCTTCGTCAAGGAGGACCAACATTATCGGGTACGCAAGGAAGTACGCGAAAAAGTGCTGTTCGCCCGGCACAACTTGTTGTCCGACCCGCCGTTTTCCCAATTGGACCTGATCGTCTGTCGCAATCTGTTGATCTACCTGGACCGCGAGGTGCAACGCGAGATACTGCGCTTGTTCCACTTCGCCCTGCGCCCCGGTGGTTTTCTGTTTCTGGGCAGTTCCGAGTCGGCAGATCTTGCCGCGGAGCTGTTCGTGGCCGTGGACAAGCGTAACCGCATCTTCCGGGCCCGCGAAGTGGCCACGGTCCGTCACCCGGAACGCCTCCAGGCGCCTGCCGCGAGCGTGACGCTTGCGCCGGCCAAGGCCCGGGCCAGCCGGCGCTTGTCGTACGCCGAGATCCACCACCGTGCCCTGGCTCGGCGCATGCCGCCGAGCCTGATCGTCGATACCGACGCCAATATTCTGCACATGGGCGAAGGTGTCGGGCGCTTCTTGCGGCACGCCGGCGGCGAACTCAGCCACAACCTGCTCAACCTGGTACTGGCGCCCTTGCGTCCGGCCTTACGCAGCACCTTGCTGCAAGCCCAGGGCAGTGGCGAAGCGGTCACTTCCCGCGTGGTTGCGCTGAGCGTCGACGAGCAGCGCTGCGAGGTGCAGGTGCTGGTACAGCCGCACCAGGATGAGCCTAGCGCCAGTGACTGTCTGTTGGTGGTGTTCCAGGTGCTCGTAGCCGACAACGCGCCGCAAGCCAGTCCCCCGGTGTTACAGACCGAGGGCATGCTGCTCAGCAACCTGGAGCGCGAGCTGCATCGCACCCGCCTGCAATTGCAGGAAACCATCGAGCAGTCGGAGTTTTCCAGCCAGGAGCTGACCGCCTCCAACGAAGAGATGCAGGCGATCAACGCCGAGTTGCGCTCGGCCAGCGAAGAGCTGGAAACCAGCAAGGAAGAACTGCAGTCGATCAACGAGGAGTTGCTGACGGTCAACTACGAGCTCAAGACCAAAGTCGAGGAAACCGACAAGGTCAACGACTACCTGAGCAACCTGATCGCCTCCACCGACATCGCCACCGTGTTCGTCGATCGCAACCTGCATATCCGCTGGTTCACCCCGCGTGCCACCGACATCTTCAGCATGCTGCCAGTCGACACGGGGCGCTCGCTGCTCGACATCACCCACCGCCTCGATTATCCAGGTCTGGCCGATGACGCGCGGGCCGTGGTCGAGCGCGAAACCACCATAGAGCGCGAGGTGCTCGGCCACAACCAGCACTGGTACCTGGCACGCCTGCTGCCGTACCGGGCCAGCGAGCGCAATGTCGACGGCACCGTGCTGACCTTCATCGACATCAGCCAGAGCCGCGCCGCCGAAGAGCGCCTGCGCCAAGGCGAGGAGCGCATGCGCCTGGTGGCCGAGAGCACCCACGACTTCGCCATCATCCTGCTCGACGAACAGGGCCTGATCACCGACTGGAACACTGGCGCCGCGCTCATTTTCGGGTATGGCAAGGACGAAGTGCTCGGCCAGCACTACCAGTTGATCTTCACCGAGCAAGACCGCGGCGATGGCGTACCCGAACGCGAACTGCGCGCCGCACGCCTGCATGGCCGTGGCCAGGACGAACGCTGGCATGTGCGCAAGGACGGCAGCCGTTTTTATTGCAGCGGCGAGGTTTCGCGCCTCAAGGGCGGCAGCCTGCGCGGCTACGTCAAGATCGCGCGCGACCTGACCGGGCACAAGCGTCTGCATGACGAACAGACCAAGCAATTGGCCGAATCCCAGAGCAGCAGCCACATGAAGGACGAGTTCTTCGCCGTCATGTCCCACGAGCTCAAGCACCCGCTGAACCTGATTCAACTCAACGCCGAGATTCTGCGCCGGGCGCCGGCGGTCAAGGGCGCCAGTGCCGCCAGCAAGGCAGTGGGGATTATCTGCGACGCGGTCGCCAGCCAGGCACGGATCATCGATGATCTGCTCGATGTCGCGCGCATCCGCACCGGCAAGCTCAAACTCAAGACCCAGCAGGTCGACCTGTGCCTGGTGCTGCATGGCATTCATGCCGTGGTGGACAACGAGCAGCACGACTGCAGCGTGCGCCTGGCACTGCCCGCCGATGGCGCGCCGGTGTACATCGAAGGTGACAGCACCCGACTGGAACAGATCATCTGGAACCTGTTGAACAACGCACTGAAGTTCAGCCCCAGCGGCAGCGAGATTCGCCTGGTGCTGAGCCGGCATGACAGCGAGGCGCAACTGGATGTGATCGACCAGGGCGTCGGCCTGACCGACGAGAACCTGGAAACGGTGTTCGACCTGTTCAGCCAGGCCGCACCGCAACTTGCCAGCCACAGCCGCGACGGGCTGGGCATCGGGCTATCGCTGGTGCGTCAGTTGGTAGAGGCCCACGGTGGCACGGTGAGCGCCCACTCCCAGGGCCTGGGCCGCGGCACGACCTTCAGCGTGCGCCTGCCGTTGTGCGATCCACGCCAGCAGCCGCAACCCGGCACCCACCTGGAAACTACCGAGGGGCGGCTGAGCGGCGTGCGGGTGTTGCTGGTGGACGACTCGGTGGAAATCCTCGAAGTCATGCAGCAGTTGCTGGAGATGGAAAGCGCCGAGGTCGAGGCCCACAGCGACCCGCACGCAGCCCTGGAAGCGGCCGTCGACGGGCGCTACGACATCATCCTCTCCGATATCGGCATGCCCGGCATGGACGGTCATGCCCTGATCAAGGCGCTGCGCGCGCTGGAGCATCTACGCTATACACCGGCCATCGCCCTGACCGGCTATGGCGCCAGCGCCGACCAGTACAAGTCGCGGCAATCGGGCTTCGACCGCCACCTGAATAAACCGGTGGGCTATGACGAGCTGATCGAGGCGATCGAGAACCTGAATGGGTCGCTGCCCTACTGAGCGGGGATGGCGCCGACCCGCCGGCTGTTACGCCCTACCCCGTCCCGTCGGCGCCAGTATTGGCGAACCCGGTAACGCGCGGCCTCAGGCGTGCACGCTCCACTGGCAGGCATCCGCGGCGATCGGCACTTCGTCGATGGCCTGGATCATCCCGCTGGCCAGGGCTTCGTTGGGGCCGAGGATGCGTGGATAGGCCATCAGGTAACGCGGCACGTCCAGCACCTCGTCACCACCCTCGGTACGCTCGGCGACGATCTGCGCATACAGGCGCAGGTCGTAGTCCAGGCTCATGGCGTACTCGGCCATCCGCGCATGATCCACCGAGCCGTGCAAGGTCCAATGGAACGGATGAAACAGGAACTTGCTGTAAGCGCAGGCCGTTCGGTGGCTCCCCGCCAAAAACAGGATGTTGCCCATCGACTCGACGGTGCCGAGGTTATGGGTATGTACCGGCACCGGCAACGAACGCAGGTAGTTGTATAGGGTAAACCCATAGCTGCACTCGCCGCCCATGGTGGCGACGTTGATCTGCAGCACCTCGGCGCCTTGCTGCAAGGCCCTCGAGCAGGTATTGATCAGGTTGCCGCACGTGGCGGAATTGATCGGACCGGTGTAGTGGATGATATGTCTGGCCATGCCGTCCTCCAGGGTCAGTCGGGGTTGTCTTCGCCAGGAGCGTCCTGCTCGCCCATCTTCTGGTATCGCTTGCGCAACTCATGCAGCTCGGTCGGGTCCATGTGCTCGAGGTCCAGCAGGGCCTTGTGCGCCCGCTGGGTGGTGCGCAGCAGTTCGTCGATCTTGATGTGCAAAACGTCATTGTCGCGGTTCTGGGTGTTCTGGATCAGGAACACCATCAGGAAGGTGATGATGGTGGTCGAGGTATTGATCACCAATTGCCAGGTGTCGTTGAAGTCGAACAGCGGGCCGCTGAGCGCCCAGGCGATGATCAGCAGCAGGGCGGTGGCGAAGGTCAGCGGGCGGCCGCTGACCTTCGCCAGCCATTGGGCAAAACGATCGAATTTCATGGCCCAGGCCCTCAGCCAGGTTGTTGCTGTTCGCCAGGCAGGCCTTCGATATCGGGGTCGCTTGGCTTAACTTCCGGTTCATCCTGCGGGGGCGGCGCAGGCCGCTCCGGTGGGTCGTTGAGTGCATCGAAATCAGTGTTTTCGTTCATTGTGCCGTTCCTCCAGTTCGTGCTGCCGCCATCCGGTGGAGGCATGGGCGCCAGGCAAAGTTCCGCCGGGTTGTCCGTCGCTCCACTTGTCAATAATGCTGAACCGCCAAGGCGTGCCCAGGGTCGCTAGTGATAAGTGCACGAACGAGTGGGAGCCCCTGTGAGCGAGATCCGCATTGGTATTTCCGGTTGGCGCTATGGCCCGTGGCGCAAGGACTTCTACCCCAAGGGCCTGCGCCAGGACGACGAGCTGGCGTTCGCCTCGCGCGCGGTGAACAGCATCGAGATCAACGGCTCGTTCTATGCCCTGCAAACACCCGAGCGCTATCGCCAATGGCATGACCAGACACCGGACGACTTTGTCTTCTCGGTCAAGGCGCCGCGCTACATCACCCATGTGCGGCGGCTCAAGGAAATCGACGAGGCGCTGGCCAACTTCTTCGCCTCCGGGCCGTTGCTGCTGGGCAACAAGCTAGGGCCGTTCCTCTGGCAGTTCCCACCGTCGATGAAGTTCGATGAACAGCGCTTCGCTGACTTCCTCGCGCGCCTGCCGCAGGACCGCCGGGCTGCCCTGGCTTGCGCCGCACAGTGTGCGGAACGCTTCAGGGACAATGGCAGCGGTGCAATCGGCGGTAACGCCCGGCTGCGCCATGCCGTGGAAATTCGCCATCAAAGCTTCCTCTGTGAAGCCTTCATCAAGCTGCTGCGCAAGCACAATGTAGCGCTGGTGGTCGCCGACAGCGCCGGTAAATGGCCGTATGTCGAAGACCTTACTGCCGACTTCGTCTACATGCGCCTGCATGGCGATGTCGAGCTCTACAGCAGCGGCTACACCGCCAAGGCGCTGCGCCGCTGGCGCTTGCGCATCCAGGCCTGGAGCCAGGGTGGCCAGCCCGACGATGCGCAGCTGATCGTCGCGTGCGCCCCGGCCAAGCGGGCGTCGCGCGCCGTTTACTGTTATTTCGACAACGACCAGAAGGTGCATGCCCCTTACGACGCCCGGCGCCTGTTGGGCAAGCTGGGGCTGGACGGCGAATTGGTCACCGAACCTGGCGTGGCGCCGGAGGTGCAACTGTGACCCCTACCCTGCCCGCCCCCAGCTGCATCATCGACAAGGTGACCGCGGTACGCCGCCTGACCGTGCTGACGCTCAACGTGCACAAGGGCTTCACCCTGTTCAACCGGCGCTTCATCCTGCCCGAGCTGCGCGAAGCGGTGCGCGCCACCGGTGCCGACCTGGTGTTCCTCCAGGAGGTGCATGGCAGCCACCGGCAGCACGCCGAGCGGCACCCGACCTGGCCGCAGGCACCGCAGTACGAGTTTCTCGCCGACAGCATGTGGCCGCAGTTCGCCTATGGGCGTAACGCGGTCTATCCCCAGGGCGACCACGGCAACGCCTTGTTGTCGAAGTTTCCCATCAGCGCCTTTGAAAACCTCGATGTATCGATTGATGGCAACGAGCAGCGCGGCCTGCTGCATTGCCGCCTGGAGGTGCCTGGGCAAACCCAGGTGCATGCCATCTGCGTGCACCTGGGCTTGCGCGAGGCGCACCGGCAACGCCAGGTGGCGTTGTTGCTGCAATTGCTCGACAGGCTGCCGCCGGATGCCCCGGTGATCGTCGCCGGCGACTTCAACGACTGGCGTCTTAAGGCCAATGCCAGGCTGACCGAGCGTCTGGTCGAGGCTTTTGGCCGACCTGCACGCAGTTTCCCGGCACGTTTGCCGCTGTTGCGCCTGGATCGCATCTACCTGCGCAATGCCCGGGCCAGTAGCGCCGGGGTTCTAGCCAACTACCCCTGGTCGCACCTGTCCGACCACGCGCCCTTGGTGGCGCAGGTGACGCTATGACCGCGCAATGGCTGGACGGCAACCAGGTCGAGCTGCTGATCAACGGCGAGCAATACTATCCGCGCGTGTTCGCCGCCATCGCCCAGGCCCAGGAGGAGATCCTCCTGGAAACCTTCATCATCTACGACGACAAGGTCGGCCAGCCGTTGCGCCAGGCGCTGATCGACGCTGCTCGCCGTGGCGTGCGGGTGGAAGTGGCGGTGGATGGCTACGGTACGGCCGACCTGGACAATGCCTTCGTGTCGTCGATGACCGAGGCCGGGGTGCACTTCCATGCCTTCGACCCCCAACCACGCCTGGTCGGCATGCGCACCAACCTGTTTCGCCGCCTGCACCGCAAGATCCTGGTGATCGATGGCCAGCGGGCGTTCATTGGCGGCATCAACTACAGCGCCGATCACCTCGGCGACTTCGGGCCCCAGGCCAAGCAGGACTACGCCGTCGAGGTCACAGGCCCGGTGGTGGCCCAGGTGCATGCCAGCAGTTGCCGGCTGCTGGCGGCGGTGTTGCGCACGCCCAGCCAGGTCACCCCCCTCACCCGCGCCAGCGGTAGCTGCAGCGCGCTGTTGGTCGAACGTGACAACCAGCACCACCGCAATGACATCGAGCAGCACTACCTGCAGGCCTTTCGCCAGGCCCGCGCACGTATTCTGGTGGCCAATGCCTACTTCTTCCCTGGCTACCGCCTGCTGCGCGAGCTGCGCAATGCTGCGCGCCGAGGCGTCGAGGTGACCCTGATTCTCCAGGGCC
Organism: Pseudomonas sp. VA159-2; assembly: GCF_024126635.1. Classification (NCBI taxonomy): domain Bacteria; kingdom Pseudomonadati; phylum Pseudomonadota; class Gammaproteobacteria; order Pseudomonadales; family Pseudomonadaceae; genus Pseudomonas; species Pseudomonas sp. VA159-2. Next base: position 119,104 of record NZ_JAMYBV010000015.1, read on the forward strand.
AACCCGACATGCGCTGGGTGCGGGCACTGTCGCGCCTGCTCTACAACTACCTGCTGCGCGACAACGTGCGTATCCACGAGTATTGCCAGCGCCCACTACACGGCAAGGTGGCGCTGGTGGACGACGAGTGGGCCACGGTTGGCTCGAGCAACCTCGATCCGCTGAGCCTGTCGTTCAACCTGGAAGCCAACCTGCTGATCCGCGACCGGGCCTTCAACCAAGGCTTGTACCAACACTTCAGCGAGCTGGCCGCCAAGCAGTGCAAGGTCGTGACGCTCGAGCGCATGGTGCGCGGCTACTGGTGGCGCGCGCCGCTGATCTTCCTGGGATTTCACATCACCCGCTACTTCCCGCGCATTGCCGGCTGGTTCCCGGCCCACCGCCAGCGCCTTACCTCGCTGCGCCCTGAGGACGAGGCGACGGCCAACTACCACAGAGGCAACAACTGATGGCAGGCAAACCCTGGCAGGTCTGGGGCAAGCGCCTGCTGACCCTGCTGTTCATCGTGCTGGTGCCGACCCTGCTGTTGGTGCTGGCACGCAACCTGGACTGGCAGGAAGTGCGCCGATCGCTGCTGGCCTACCAGCCCGCCACCTTGGGCCTGGGCCTGCTGCTGGCACTGTGCAGCTACCTGGTGTTCGCCAGCTACGACTTGCTGGCGCGGGCCTACACCGGGCATCGGTTGCCAGCGCGCCAGGTACTGCCGGTGGCGTTCGTATGCTACGCATTCAACCTCAACTTCACCACCTGGGTCGGCGGTGTCGCCCTGCGCTATCGGCTGTACAGCCGCCTGGGCCTGGATACCCCGACCATTACCCGCATCCTCACCCTGGGGCTGCTGACCAACTGGATGGGCTACCTGCTGCTGGCCGGCACGGTGTTCGCCCTGGGCCAGGTCAAGCTACCGGCCGACTGGGCGTTGGGCGCCGGCGGCCTGCGTCTGGTCGGTGGGCTGATGATCGTCGTGGCGGTGGCCTACCTGTTGGCTTGCGCATTCGCCACGCGCCGTACCTGGCACCTGCGTGGGCACGAGATCACCCTGCCCTCGCTGCGCCTGGCGCTGTGCCAGGTGGCCTTGGGCGCGAGCAATTGGGCATTGATGGCGGCTCTGATCCATCTGCTGCTGCCGGCCGATTTGTTCTATCCGTCGGTGCTCGGCGTGCTGTTGATCAGTTGCGTAGCCGGCGTGGTCGCCCATATTCCCGCGGGGCTGGGCGTGCTGGAAGCGGTGTTCCTGGCCCTGCTGCATGGCCAGCTCGGGCAAGGCAGCCTGGTCGCGGCGCTGTTGGGCTACCGCACGTTGTACTACCTGATCCCGTTGCTGCTGGCGGTGATCACCTACCTGGTCCTGGAAAAGCGCGCCAAGGCCCTGCGCCAGCAGACAAGACCTGCGCCAGATACGCGCTAAAGGAGATCTGTCATGCGAACGTTTCTGCTGTTCAGCCTGCTCGTCGGCCTGGCCGGCGGCCAGGCACAAGCCGCCGGCTGCGACGTCGTCACCCAGTCGTCCAGCGAATCGGTCAAGCCGGTGCAGGGGCATACCTGTTACAGCTTCGGCAACATGCCCGCCGAAGCGATTGCCTGGTCCTGCAGCAACCAAAGCAAGGAAATGCTCAACAGCCGCAAGCGCCCGGTAGAACGCTGCGCCGACGGCAGCGTCGGCAGTTGCATCGCGCCGTTGACCCAGGAAACCCTGGCCAATCCCGACGCGGCCGGCCGTGACGAACCCGCCACCCGCCCCGCCGTCCCCAAGGAGGCGCGGATCATCACCTACTACTACGACACCCCGAGCCTGGGCCAGGCACGCAGCGATTGCCAACGCAACGATGGCATCTGGCAGACCCACTGAACGCAAGGAGAACCCCCATGCCCCGTGGAGACAAAGACAAGTACACCGACAAACAGAAACGCAAGGCTGAACATATCGAGGACAGTTACCAAAGCAAAGGCGTGCCCAAGGATCAGGCCGAGGCGCGGGCCTGGGCCACGGTCAACAAGCAGTCCGGTGGGGGCGAGCGCAAGGGCGGTTCGGGGCAGACCAAAAGCCCTGCCGCCAAAGCCAGGTCGCGCACCTCCTCGGCACGCCGCGCGGTGGCCACCAAGCACGGGGTGGCCCGACCGGGGCAGCGCCTGGAGGACATGACCAAGGCCCAGTTGCTGGAGCGCGCGCGCATACAGGCGATCGCCGGGCGTTCGCGCATGCGCAAGGCAGAATTGATCGAGGCGCTACGCAAGGGCTGATGGCGTCGGCCCGTTCCCATGAATGCCCGTAAGCATTGATGGGAACGGGCCTGCCCCGCCCTATCCATCAAGGTGAAATCGGATCACTGGCCGGGAAGGTTTCATCCAGCGCATTGTCGACATTGCGCTCCCTGGGCTGGGTCATCTCGCCGCACTTGCAGTCAGCCATGCGGCAAGGCTCACCATCGCGGTGGCCCGAGGCGCAGGCCTCGCAGCAATAGGCCTTGCCATCCTGGACCACGGCGTTGGCGTCAACGGTGCAGGAACAGTGGTTGCAGGAACAACGTTGCTCGTTCATCAGTGGTTTCTCCCATCGTCGTCTTCACGGGATACTTCGTCCGTCCAAGGTCGGCCGTCGAGCGGCGCGGAACGTGCCAGCTCGGCTTCATCGAGGCCGATGCCGCCACCGATCTCATCGGCCTCGACGTGGCGCAGATGCTTGTCTGCCGGGCCGCCCAGACCCGGCTCATCGGCATCGCGGGCACCGCTTTGGTCGAACAGGGTGTCGGGGCTCAGGTCGTCGAGGGTGACATTGTCCTCGTGGGCGCTGTCGCTGAGCGCTTCACCGCCGGTCATGCCCCCCTCGGCGACGCGCCGTGGCGGGTAGTCCTGGGCCAGCTCGCGGGCCGGGCGCTCGTCGCCGATCCGGCCCTGGCGCGCATCGCGGCGCTCGCTGAAATCCAGTTCATGGACGCTGCCCATGCGGTCCTCGGTGTCGTCGATCTCGGCAGCTCTGGTGGGGTCGTTGGGTCTGGCCATGGCAGGTCTCCTTTAGTGGGGCTCATGAGGGTCGACTGCGCTGGCCGGCAAATGATTCAGAGTTTTATCCCACCTGCGCTCGCTGCCGGGGCCCCCAAGGATCGCCACAGCATTTTTTTGAACTCCGCCCCAGCCCGCCACCTCCCAACCAAGAGACCCGCGAACCGTCCGGAGCCCGCCATGGCCAAGCCCCTGCAGGAGTACCAGCGCAAGCGCGACTTCAACGCCACCCCTGAGCCGGCTGCCAAGCGCAGCCGCGCGCGCCGCGCCCATGCCCTGCAGTACTGCATCCAGAAGCACGATGCCAGCCACCTGCACTACGACTTTCGCCTGGAACTCGACGGCACCTTGAAAAGCTGGGCCATTCCCAAGGGCCCGTCACTGGACCCCAAGGTGCGTCGGCTGGCGGTGCACGTCGAAGACCATCCGCTGGACTATGCCGACTTCGAAGGCCATATCCCCGAGGGCCACTACGGCGCCGGTGACGTGATCGTCTGGGACCGGGGCATCTGGGAACCTGAGGGCGACCCGCGCGAAGCCTACGCCAAGGGCAAGCTGCGCTTTCGCCTGCAAGGCGAGAAGCTCTCGGGGGTGTGGAACCTGTTTCGCACTCATCTGGCGGGCAAGAAGGAGCAGTGGATGCTGGTCAAGTCCAACGACGAGCAGGCGCGCAACGAAGCTGACTACAGCATTGTCGACGCCCTGCCCGACAGTGTGCTCAGCGAACGCACCCTGTTGCCGCGGCGCACCGCCAAGCAGGCGCCCAAGCGCGTCGGCACGGCGCAGGCGCAGGCCCTGCCCGAGCGCCTGCAACCGCAGTTGGCCACCCTGGTGGATTCGCCACCCAGCGGTGACTGGTGCTACGAGGTCAAGTTCGATGGCTACCGGATCATGGCACAGATCGCCGCAGGCAAGGTGCGGTTGTTCACCCGCAATGGCCATGACTGGAGCGCGAAGATGCCGCAGCAAGTCGCGGCGTTGCAGGCGCTGGGCCTGGACTCGGCGTGGCTGGACGGTGAAATGGTGGTGGTCGACGGCAATGGCGTGGCGGATTTCCAGGCCTTGCAGAATGCCTTCGACACCGAACATGACGAACAGATCACCTACTACCTGTTCGACTTGCCCTACCTGGGCGGCCGGGATCTTCGCTCATTACCCGTGCAAGATCGGCGCAGGGCCCTGGAGCGACTGCTCGAGCACAATGCCAGCGAACGGCTGAAGTTTTCCGCCGCCTTCGAGCAGCCGGTCGACTCGCTGCTCGACAGCGCCTGTCGACTAGGCCTGGAGGGGCTGATCGGCAAACGCCTGGGCAGCCCCTACTCAGGACGGCGCAGCAGCGACTGGATCAAGCTCAAGTGCAAGCAGCGCCAGGAGTTCGTGATCGTCGGCTTCACTGAGCCCAAAGGTAGCCGTACTGGGTTTGGTGCCCTGTTGCTGGCCTTGCATGACCCCGACGGCGGGCAGTTGCGCTACGCCGGCAAGGTGGGCACCGGCTTCAGCGCCACGACCCTGGACACCCTGCATGCGCGCTTGGCCCCCCTGGAAATCAGCCAGCCGGCGTTGCCCAAGCCGCCAACCGGTGCCGAAGCCCGTGGCGTGCACTGGCTCAGGCCGCAATTGCTGGCCGAAGTGGCCTATGCGCAAATGACCCGCGAAGGCATCGTGCGCCATTCGGTGTTCCACGGCCTGCGCGACGACAAACCCGCCACCGCCATCGACCTGGAGCGTGCCATGCCAGCCAAGCAAGCCGCCAAGGCGCCGCCCGACGAGTTGGGCACACTGCGCCTGACCCACCCCGAGCGTGTCATCGACGCCACCTGCGGCGCCACCAAGCGGCGAGTGGCCGAGTACTATGCCCAGGTGGCCGACTGGCTGTTGCCGCAGCTCAAGCACAGGCCGGTGGCCTTGGTGCGGGCGCCGGACGGCCTAGGTGGCGAGCTGTTCTTCCAGAAAAACGCCGGGCAGCTGCATATTCCCCAGGTTGTCAGCTACACCAAGGCCCAGGCCGGCCAGGCGGCGATGGTGCTCAACCGCGCCGACAGCTTGCTTGGCGCGGTGCAGATGAACATGCTCGAACTGCACACCTGGAATGCCACCGACAAGGACTTCGAGCGGCCCGACCGTTTCGTCCTGGACCTTGACCCCGATCCTGCGCTGCCATGGAAAGCCATGCTCGAGGCCACCCAGCTGACCCTGACCTTGCTCGATGAACTGGGCCTGAAGGTGTTTCTCAAGACCAGCGGCGGCAAAGGCATGCACCTGGTGGTGCCTCTCACACGCCGTGCCGGCTGGGACGAAGTGAAGGACTTCAGCCATGCCCTGGTCGAGCACATGGCCGGCCTGTTCCCCGACCGCCTCAGCGCAGTGTCGGGGCCAAAGAACCGGGTGGGGCGGATCTTCATCGACTACCTGCGCAACGGTAAAGGCGCCACCACCGTCGCCGCCTACTCCCTGCGCGCCCGTGAGGGGCTGCCGGTATCGGTGCCGATCTGGCGTGACGAACTGCCCCTGCTCAAGGGCGCCAACCAGTGGAACATCGACAATCTGCGCGAGCGGTTGGCTGAGGTCGACGATCCCTGGGCCGAGATGACCACCACCCGGCAGTCGATCACCCAGCGCATGCGCAAGCAGCTTGGTCTGGCCTGATGGGGCTGCTGCTCGATCTGCTGCAATGGCCGGCGATGCTGCTGACCCTGGCCGCAGCCTGGTGCATTGGCTCGCGGCGGCCACGCCGGCGCCGCGTCGGCTTCTGTTTTTTCATCACCAGCAATGTGCTGTGGGTGGCCTGGGGCTGGCAGGTACAGGCCTGGGCCTTGATCGTCCTGCAATTTTGCCTGTGCGCCATGAACCTGCGTGGCTGGAAGAAAAACACCCAAGGCGAGCCGAGTCCATGAGCATCGTCCAGGATTTCGACCTGACCCACCTCGACCTGCTGCCCCTGCCCGGCCAAGGCAATACCCGCAAGCGCTGGCAGACCTTGGCGCGCATTGCCGGTTGCGACCTGACCCTGGCCAAGCTCTACGAGGCAGCCCTGGCACGGCACCGCATTGCGCCGGCTGTACCAGGAGCGTTACCAGGCACGGGAGGGACACCGGCATATCCACGGCGCCAACCTTGGGATCTGTGCCAAGGCTTACCAGCGGGTTGGCGGGTTCCAGCCGCTGCCGGCCCATGAAGATGTGCAGTTGGTGCTTGCGCTCGAGGCCGATGGCGCGCAGATCGTCTGGACTGCCCAGCACAGCGTAGCCACCAGTAGCCGCCGGATAGCCGAGCGCGGCAAGGGTTTGGGGATTACCTGAATGGGTTGCAGGGGCAACTGCCATGAATGCCACCGCGTCGCCCGGTTCGCCAGCAAGGCTGGCTCCTCCCGGTATTGCTGGCCAGCACCGCGTCGCCTGGTTCGCCAGCAAGGCTGGCTCCTACAGGTATTGCAGGCCAGCACCGCGTCGCCTGGTTCGCCAGCAAGGCTGGCTCCTACAGGTATTGCCGGCCAGCACCGTGTCGCCTGGTTCGCCAGCAAGGCTGGCTCCTACAGGTATTGCCGGCCGTAGTCGGTGTAGGAGCCGGCTTGCCGGCGAACACCGGCGCAGTCGGTGCCAGCCACCGCGTTGCCGGTTCGCCTGCAAGGCTCAGGATGCCTTGCGTGGTCGTTTGCTGGCGGGCTTTTTGCCGCTCAGGCTGCGCTTGAGCAGCTCGGTGAGGTCGAGGATGTCCGCGCCCTTCTCGGCCGCGATGCCCTCGCCTTTTTCCACCGTCTCGATCTTGCCTTTGCTGGCCTTTTCCTCGACCAGGTCCAGGATGGTCTGGCGGAAGGCATCGTGGTAGTCATCCGGCGTCCACGGCCCGCTCATGTCCTCGACCAGCTTCCTGGCCATGTCCAGTTCGCGCTTGTCGAGCTTGCTGTCGGTGACGCTCTTGTCCAGCTCCAGGGTTTCCAGGCCACGCACCTCCTCGGGCCAACGCAGGGTGATCATCACCAGCGCATCATCCAGCGGGCGCAGCAACGCAAGATGTTGCCGGGTATGCAGCACCACGGTCGCCAGCGCCACTTTGCCGCTGCTCTGCAGCGTCTGGCGAAGCAAGGCATAGACTTTGCCACCGCGTCGGTCCGGGCTTAGGTAATAAGGCGTGTCAAAGTGCTGCAAGGGAATCTCGCTGGCTTGCACGAATGAAAAGATATCGATGGTCTGGGTCGCCTCGGGCCGTGCCTTGCGTATCTCCTCTTCGCTGATCACCACGTAGCGGCCCTTTTCGAATTCCACGCCCTTGACGATGTTGTCCTTCTCGATGTCCTTGCCGGTGACCTTGTTCACCCGCTTGTAGCCCACCGGCTCCATGCTGCGCTTGTCGAGCCAGTCGAAGTCGACGCGCTCGGTACGCACGGCAGTGTTGAGGGAAACGGGTATATGCACGAGGCCGAAGCTGATCGCGCCTTTCCAGATAGCCCTGGCCATGGTCGGCTCCTATGCGTCGAACGGCTGGCCAGGCTGGCTGTAGCGCAACGCGCCACAGCGCTCGCAGCACTGGCAATGCAGCCCGAGGTATTCATCGATGCGCGGGCTGCGCCATTGGCAGCCACGCAGCAGACAGACAAGCTTCATCAGCCACCTCCCTGGCCCTGGCAAAGTCGGGCCCTTATTGGAACTGACTGCGCGGCGCCCGGAAGGTTTATCCCACGTTGCCCTACGGCAGCGGGTTGCCTCCGGTGACGCCGAACACTTCGCCGGTGATATAGCTCGACTCCTGGCTGGCTAGCAGCACGTACAGCGGCGCGCATTCGGCCGGCTGGCCGGGGCGCTTCATCGGCGTGTGGCCACCGAAATCGGGGATTTTCTCCGGGGGTTGGCCGCCGCTGGGCTGCAACACGGTCCAGATCGGTCCGGGCGCCACGGCGTTGACCCGGATGCCGCGCTCGACCACCTGCTTGGCCAAGGCCTTGGTAAAGGCGACGATCGCCGCCTTGGTGGTGGCATAGTCGAGCAAGGTCGCCGAAGGCTGGTACGACTGGATCGACGCGGTATTGATGATGGTCGCTCCCGCTGGCATCAGCGGCACCGCAGCCTGGCACAGCCAGAATAACGCATAGACGTTGGTCTTGAGGGTGTGGTCGAACTGTTCGTGGCTGATCTGGCCAATGTCCTTGCGCGCTTCCTGCTTGCCAGCGACATTGACCAGGATATCCAGGCCGCCAAGCTGTTCATGAGCCTGGTCCACCAGTTGGCTGCACAAACGCGGGTCCTTCAGGTCGCCCGGCAGTGGCACCGCCTTGCGCCCTTCGGCCTCGATCAGTTGCACCACTTCGCGGGCGTCGCGCTCTTCGGTGGGCAGGTAGTTCAGGGCGATATCCGCGCCTTCGCGGGCAAAGGCGATGGCCACGGCGCGACCTATTCCCGAATCGGCGCCGGTGATCAGCGCACGGCGCCCCGTCAGGCGGCCGAAGCCCTTGTAAGTGTTTTCACCATGGTCGGGCTTGGGTTGCATATGGGCATCCAGGCCCGGTTCTGCCTGGGTCTGCGCCGGAAACGGTGGGTGCGGGTATTGAGTCAAGGGATTTTGCAGCGTGTATTGGTCCTGAGGTTTGCTGGTCATGGCAGGCTCCTTGTTGAGCAATGAGCAGTTTGGAAACAGGCGTGGGCCTGCATTACTCATTTTCGAGACAGGGCAGGCGACGATGGTTTGCTCAATCTGCGTCGGGCACCGACCGATGGTCGTGCAGCACCTGGCGCACCACTGCTTGCCAGGCCTGGTGGCGCCCCAACCCTTGGGCCACGGCCTGCTGATACACCTGGCGCTGGCGATCGGCACTGGTGCCTTCGGCCAGGATGCGGCGGGCGTGCAGCAAGGCACGTTCGGCATCGGCGCTGTCCACCGGGTATTGCCCCTGCAATTGCGCCAACCAGTCCTGGGCACCGACCGCTTGCTGATCATCCAGGCCGATGTATGTGCCGTCTCGGCCGAGACGCGACGCGCGCCAGTAGTTTTCCTGGGTGATCCATCGCCACTCCCGGTCGAATACCTGTGGCTCGCGGTGACGTACCACGGCATGTTCAACCAGGTGGCGAAACAGTCCGGCGATGGCCAGGGCATCCTCGAGCCGTGGGCAGGCGTCGCCAATGCGTAGCTCGACGGTTGGATAGCGTCGAGAAGGTCGCACGGCCCACCAGAAATCGCCATCAGCCGCCAAGGAGCCGGTACGCTGCAGCAGCGCCCGATAGCGCTGGTAAGCGTTCCAGTCGGGCAAGGCCTCGGGCAGCCCCATGTGCGGCCACTCGCCGCAGATTACCCGGCGGTAGCTCATGTAACCGGTGTCCTGGCCGCACCAGAACGGTGACGAGGTGCTCAGCAGCAACAACAATGGCAGCCAGTACTGCACCCTGTTGATCACCTGCATGCGGTCGCAGCCTTCGGGCACGCCGACATGTACATGCAGGCCGGACAACAGGCTGCGCCTGGCCACGTGCTGGTAGTCAGCGAACAACTGGCGATGATGAGGCGCCGTAGCCGGTTGCTGGCGCTGCCATTGCGCACAGGGATGGCTGGCCGCCCCGTACGGCGCTACCCCATGCTCGGCCAACGCATGGCTCAGGGCCTGGCGACGCTGGGTGAAGAATGTTCGTGCCTGGTGCGAGGTGCTGAATATCGGCGAGGCGATCTCGATCTGGCTGCGAAACATTTCTGCGGCGTAATACTCGCCGAGCGCCGCCTGACAGGCGTCCAGCACGCGTTTCGAGGGCTTGTCGAGCACGTCGCCGCTGGCCAGGTCGAGCAGCAGGTATTCTTCCTCGATGCCAAAGGTGCACGGCCGGGCCATACCCTTCAACCCTGGCGGCGCAGGGTCAGGGCCACCGCGGCGATCCGTTCGACCTGCTCATACCCTGGCTCGTCGAGTTGCTCGCCGAACACATCGGGATCGAGCTCCTGATAGACCCAGCTGAACCCGGGGCCTGCCAGGCGTAGGCGAACGGCCTCGAGCAAGGCGTCCCGGCCCTCGACGATGGCCACCCCGGTATAAAGCAGCAGCGTGCCGCCCGGGGCCAAGCGCTGCCGCGCCTGCTCGACGATGCGCAGCGACAGTTCGGCGCCCAAGGCGCCACCACCATGGCGGTAGACACGTTCGCCGACATCGAGCATGTACGGTGGATTGGCCACGATCAGGTCGAACATGCCGGTGATACCCTCGAGCAAGTCGCTGGGCTCCACCGACAGGTTGGCGACCCCGGCCAAGGCCGCGTTGATGGCGGTATAACGCAGAGCGCGGGGGTTGATATCCACGGCGCTGACCTGGGCATGAGGCGCGGCCCGGGCGATGATCAAGGCGCCGACGCCGGTTCCACAGCCGATGTCCACGGCATGTTGCACGCGCTGTGGGCTGTGCTGCAGATGGTCATGGATCACCTGGGCGAAACGATAGCTATCGGGGCCGAAGAACACCGCGTCCGGGCTGTCGGTCGGCCAGGCCGAATGAACCAGCAGCAACTCGTCCAGATTCGACCAACGCACGGCGCTGCGCCACAAGCCATCGTGTGGGTGGACCACACCCGCCAGCTCCAGCGCGTGCTGTTCATCCGCGCTGAGCAGGCCTTGGGCGAACGGTCGGCTCCAGCCGAAGACATCGCGCAAGGTGCGCGCCCGGCTCGCCTCGCGCCGGGCATTGACCCGTGCCTGGGTCGCCGGAGTGACGCAGGTGAAACGGTAGCCATCGGCGCTCAGCCTGCGGCCCAGGTGCAACAACGCCTCGTCAGCACGGACTTGGTCCTGATCTAGCCGCATCAATGAGCGTCTCCTTGGGCAAGGCCAGTAAGGCGCACATAGGCACGGGTCGCACGCAACCCATCGGGCTGGGCGTGACCATTCCCGGCCATGGCCTGAAGGCAGCTTGGCAGATCGGGAAAATCTGGTCCGCCGCCTGGCTCATCCGGTATCGCCAGTTGGCTTTCCCACTGCCCTGGAAACACCCGGCGTGCCGGCTCGCCTTGCCAGTCTCCAGCGATCCAGTCATGCCACAGCTGTTTTTCATAGGTGTTGAACACACCGAACATCGCGGCAGTCGGTCCGTCGATCAAGGTCCATAGGCGGCTGTGGGCAGGGTTCTCGCCGCGCTTGACCCACCCTTGCGCCTGCAATGCCGCCAAGAAGCCCGGCATGCTGCCGGGCTCGGCCAGCCATTGGTTGACTGTCCGTCCCTGCAACCGGCAATGCTCCGAATGCATGAACCGGCCGAACACCTGCTTGCGTTCGAGCACGCCCAGCAACTCGGCCTCGAGGTCGAAGCTCTCGATCAGCGACGCTGTGTCGAGGCCCAGGTCGTTGAGCCTGTAGCCTTCGCGCACCCTGCGGTAGAACGCCGCGCCGGCATCGCTCGGCTGCAACTGGCGCACGCTATCGATTGCCCGGCGCGCATGCCCACTGGCGGCATTGTCGATGGTGACATGCAGTTGAAAGTAATGGGCGTCGATACCCAGCTCTGCCAGCTCGTGCGTGGTGATCAACAAATGCAGCGGCGGTTGCTCATAGCCCAGGTTGTAGCCGAGCACTTCCGGCAGGAACTGCTCGAGCTGTGCGCCCAGGGCCAACTGCAGCGCCCCTTGCAGGTAGCGCTCGGATTGCAGCGGCAATCCATCCAGGCAGCCCAGGCGGCCAAGCAGGCGATGGTAGATGAGCACATGGTTGCAGCGCGCATCGCCATCGCCGAGCTCCTCGAGAAAGGTGCGGATCAAGCCGTGGTAGCGCGGATCTTGCCAATGGCGCAAGGCACCCTGTAGCCAGGCGCCATCCACCGCCTTGGTCGGAGCGACTTGCTGCAGGAACCACAACGCCTGCGAGCGATTGGCGAAATAGCGTCGGGGCCCACCCTGGCGACGTTGCTCAAGATACCTGGCATGCTCCGCCGCCACCTTGGCCGCACGCGCCGTGGCCCATTCGTCAAGCCCGTCGATGTCAGCCGGCAGGTCGTCATGCATTGCCACGGTCCTGCGTAATTGTCGGGCAAGCCACTGCGCGCTATCGGCAGCATGGCCCTCGAGCAGGGTTCGGTAGCGCTGTTCGAGGTCGTCGTATGGATCGCCGGCAAGTGCCAGGCGCGCGTCGGTGTGGGTCAGGACCGTCATGCCGGTGTCCTCGCGTCATTGATTGCGGGGCGGGGTCTGCTGCACGGGGGGCTGCTCTTGCGGCGTGGCCGGGGCGGCGGGCTGCTGCATTTGAAGGGAAGGTTTGCTGGGATCGGAATCTTTGCCCGGATGATCGTTGTCCCGATCGAAGCAGCCGCCCAGCACAGTCAGGCTGCCGACCAGGCAAATCAGAGGTATCAAGCGCATGGGAGGTTCTCCTGGTGGTGGCGCAGTACCGGGCAAGCCCGGCACTGCATGGCCTCGATTACGAGCGGCCGCCCTTGCGGCCCGACTCACTGGTGCGGCCGCCGCCGGAATGCTGCCCGCCTTTGCGACCCGCTTCAGAGGCTTTCTCGCGGTCGTTGGCAAAATTGCCTGGGTTTTTCGATCCACCTTGGCTACCGCTCTTGCTGCTGTCTTTATTGGCCATGGTCTTTCACCTCGTGTGGCTTCGGAATGTGCACGACGCTGGGCCGTACATGAATTGGGAGCGCGGCGATAAGGGGGGATTCGGTTTATTGCGCAGGGAACGGACCAGCGGCGCTAAACAAGCGAGCGGGCTGCATTTGGCGCGCAAGGGAAGCCGCCCCCCCCCTCTTGCGGCCACGTCACTTCAGGTGGTTGACCCTGCGCCATGCCCTGGTTAACCTTTAAAAACCTACCGGTCGGTAGGTTTTTGTTTTATCTTGTGGATACGCTTGTCATGCCCAGCACCTCCCACCTGCGCTTCGCCGCCTCCCTCGCCCTGATCGGCGCCCTTGGCCCCTCGGCCGTCGACATGTACCTGGCCAGCCTGCCGGAAATGGCACGCGACTTCGGCACTGGCTATCCCCAGGTGCAACTGACCCTGACGGTGTTCCTGCTGGCCATGGGGGCTGGCCAGTTGCTGTTCGGCCCGCTGGTGGATGCCCTGGGGCGCCGTCGGCCGCTGCTCGCCGGGTTGCTGGTGTTCACCCTGGCATCGCTCGCTGCCGCCGCGGCCGGCTCGCTGGAAGCCCTGCTGATGGCGCGACTGGTCCAGGGCCTGGCCAGTGCCTTGACCCTCGTGGTGATCATGAGCATGGTCCGCGATGTCGCCGAAGGTGCCCGCGCCGCGCAGATCTTCGCCCTGCTGATGACCATCGAGGGCCTGGCGCCGATTCTCGCCCCGGCGGTGGGTGGCCTGGTGGATGCCGCCTATGGTTGGCGGGCGGTCATGCTGGTGCTGGCGGGCCTGGGCCTACTGACTCTGGTCAACTCGCTGCTGAGCCTTGGCGAAACCCTGCCAACCAGCGCGCGGGTGCGCCTGGCACCGGACACGGTGCTGCGCACCTACGCACGCATCGGTGTCGACGGCGCATTCCTACGTCCGGCCCTGGCGTTGTCGGCGGTGTTCTTCTTCCTGTTCGCCTACATTGCCGGCTCTGCCTACGTCTACCAGCAGCATTTCGGGCTATCCAGCGCGCACTTCGGCTTGCTGTTCGGCACCTGTGGCGTGGCCATTCTGCTCGGCGCGGCGTTGTCCGGACGTTGGGTAGTGGCGCGCGGCGTGGCGCGGGTGGCCTGGTGGGGCGCGCTGTGCATGGGTGCTGGCAGCGTGCTGATGGTGCTGGCCGGGATCGGCGGCGGTGGCTTGCCGCTGCTGTTGGCCGGTGTGGTGCTGGCGCTGTTCGGTTTGGGCATCTGCGAAGCCACGCTGATGGCCTTGGCGATGTCCTCGCAGCAGCGTGATGTCGGCTCCACCGCGGCGTTGCTCGGTGCCTTGCAGCTGGTGATCGCCTCGAGCGCGACCCCCCTGGCCGGCCACCTGGCGACCCTCGGCACGCAAGCCTGGGCTTGGTTGTTGGCGGCGTCGGCGCTGCTGATCGTGGGTTTGACCCGCGCGGCCCAGGCCAACACAATCAGCGCCTCGTCCTGCAGTGCCAACCCGGAGTGAACGCCTTGAAAGCCCTGACCCCTTCTGCCGCCCGTGTCTGCGACCATGCTGTCGAGCACTTCGCCGAGCATGGCTACGACGGCTCGTCGCTGAACGAGATCGCGGCGTTGGCGGGGATGCGCAAGGCTTCGCTGTATGCCCACTTCGCCAACAAGGACGCTTTGTTCGTATGTGCGTTCGAGCGGGCGCTGGCGGCGGAAACGGCCTATGTGGCGTTGGGTTTCAGCCAGGAATCGGCGGCTGGCGAGGCGCCGGGGCACTGGCATCCGCTGCATTTGGCCGAGCGCTATGCTGGCTCGGCCAACCTGCGGTTTGTGTTGCGCACGGCGTTCTTGCCGCCGGTGTCGATACGTGCGGTGGTCACGGGGGGCTTCGAGGCTTACCTGGAGCAGATTCGCCAGGGCTTCTGCCAGGCCCTGCGCGAACGTCATGGCTGGGCGCGCAGCGATGGCAACAAGCTGGAGCTCTATGGGGATGCCTACCTGGGGATCATCGACAGCTTGCATGTGGAGTTGCTGTATGCGAACCCTGCGGTGTTTGCCCGGCGGGCGGCGTCCTTGCTGAAGATTCTCGACGATTCGTTGCAGATGGCGAGTCGGTGATTGGCGGCGGCAGCCAGGTCGATGTTGTTGTTGTTGTTGCCGATCAAGAGGCTAGCGCCAAACCCAGCGAGCGACAGCTGCGCCAGTGCAGGCGCCGCCCGTAACTTCGCGACGTTTGGTCGGGCAGACCATAGCGATACGCCCCGGGCGAGACGGTGGGGACATGTTCGATGTCTATTTCTGCCATCAACGCCTGCGCACCATCGACGTGAACAAACCTGATTACGGACCATAATGTGTCAACCATGTCTGCGCACA